>JAQGHJ010000546.1 GCA_028288905.1 Phycisphaerales bacterium
TCCGGGTCGTCCGGCCGGTGGACGAGGATCGCTCGATAGCCAGCCTCGGCCCGGGCGAGCCGGCCGGCCCGGTGGTGTTCGAGCGCGATTTGGTACGGATCGTGGGGCATGGTGTGGACAGGGGATAGTTCGATGCGGCGACGAGCAATGCAGTGAAGCCGACGTCTCCGTGCGACGGCGGGACGGCCCGAGCGCGCGAAGGATTTGACGACCCCGGCGCCTGCCGCTCGCCTCGAACACTACGCCTATGCCGCCATGGCCTGACCCCAACCGAGCCAAGAGGGTGGGGCCCGACAGGGCCACGGTCGAACCTCCGGCCCGCGGGCGTCCGGCCCCGGCTTGACGCCGTCCCTACCCCGCCGACCTCACTCTACCGGCCGCGGCCCGCCGCCGTTTGCCGACGTCGGCGGCGACGGAGCGGTCGTCGTTTTCGGCCACGACGCCGCCGGCCCCGCGGGTCCATCAAGTACCCGGACGTTCCATTGGAGGTCCAGCCACGCCGGCGGTCCGCTCCCGGCGACGACCGCCTTCAGGGCCGTCAAGTCGGCGTACGAGTCGACCGGGCCGGCTATACCGGCGTAATGCCCCCGGACGGCGTCGGAGTCGACGAACTGCACTTGGGCGAACCGAGGGTCGGCGGCGAGGGCCGCCCCCAGCCGGCCGTCGAACGCCTGGAATTGAACTTCCTCCACCGACCGCTGGTCCGTCCCGAGGTACTGCGGCAGGCCGACCCGGAAGCACGCGGCGAACAAGACCGCCACCACCGCCCCGGCCACGACCACGTGCTGCTGACGCCACGTGAGCCGGTGCCACGGGTTCCGCGCGGCGCGGGCCGGCCGCGGGACGGCCGGCACCGGGGCCACGGTCGTGCGGTCCGGCCGCGCGCCGCACTCGGGGCACCGGTCCGGCGTCCCGCGCAGGTCGTAGCCGCACGTCCGGCACCGCCCGTACGCGAAGCGCTCCCGGGCGCGCTCCTCCGCGGCCCGCAGCCGGTACACGCCGACCGCGAAGAACGCCATCGCGAACGGCATAGCGCACAAGAGTGCTCCTGCCGCGCGGCGGTTGCTGGGGAAGGCCAAGCAAAAGTTGGTGAGCCAGAGAAGCACCGCCGGAACGACCCAGGGCCACAGGATCAGTCGGCGTTGCCATTTGGTCAGCACGGCGTCCGCTCGCCCGGGCGAGCCGAGCGGCGTCGGGAGGGCGGGTAGCCGCTGTGTGGCCAGGCGGTCAGGGTTGAGCGGTCGGCTGCGCGTCACGGGCCGCGATCATACCGTGCGCGCCGAGGGGCGCGACTCTGCCGGTGCCAACATGAAACATGTCAGGCGCGGGACGGCCGGCCGCGGCCTCTGTCGGCCCGGCCGTCCGCGGCCCCACATCGGTGAATCCCTTGATCGCGGCCGCCCCACCCGATAGCTTGCCGGCCCCGCTTACAAGGTTCCAACATGATTCACCGATGTCGTTTTCTGCTTGGGTCGGCCGCCACCGTGCTGACCGCCGCGAACCTCGTCTCCTGCCGCGGCGGGGACGACCCCAAGGCCCGGCAGACGACGTCCATACTGGGCAACCTCCGACCGGCCGCCGACGCCGGGGCGGGCGACCCGCCGCCGGTGATGCGAGAGTTCCGGGCGGCGTGGGTGGCGACGGTCGGCAACATCGACTGGCCGAGCAAGCCGGGGCTGAGCACCGAGCAGCAGCAAGCCGAGATCGTCCGCATCCTCAACCGCTGCGCCGACACGAACCTGAACGCGGTCGTGCTGCAGGTGCGGACGGTGGCCGACGCGCTGTACGACTCGAAGATCGAGCCGTGGTCGCAGTTCCTCACCGGCACCCAGGGCAAGGCCCCCGACCCGTACTACGACCCGCTGGCGGTCTGGGTGGCCGAGGCCCACAAGCGGGGCATCGAGCTGCACGCTTGGTTCAACCCGTACCGGACCCGGTACGCCGGGTCCAAGGCCCCGGCGGCCGCCACGCATATCAGTAAGGTCCGCCCGGACCTTGTGCGGGACTACGGCAAGGTCTCGTGGATGGACCCGGGCGAGCCGGAGGCGGCCGACCAGTCGTTCCGCGTGTTCATGGACGTCGTCGAGCGGTACGACGTCGACGGCATCCACATCGACGACTACTTCTACCCGTACCCGGAAAAGGGTCCGGGCCGCTCGGCCGGCGAGATGCCGTTCCCGGACGACGCCAGCTACGCCAAGTACACGAACGGCGGCGGCAAGCTGGCCCGGAACGACTGGCGGCGGGACAACGTCAGCCGGCTGATCGAGCGGATCTACAAGGGCACCAAGGCCCGCAAGCCGCACGTGCTGTTCGGCATCAGCCCGTTCGGCATCCCGCGGCCCGGGCTGCCGGGGATCGAGTACGTGGCCGGCTTCGACCAGTACGCCAAGCTGTACGCCGACACCGTGCTGTGGCTGAAGAACGGGTGGTGCGACTACTTCGTGCCACAGTTGTACTGGGCGACCGGTGCCCCGCAGCAGCCGTACCTCGGCCTGCTGCAGTGGTGGACGACGCACAACCCGAAGGGCCGGTTCATCTACGGCGGGCTGTACACGAGCCGGCTGAACAACACCGAGAAGAGCTGGACGCCGGAGGAAATCACCGGGCAGGTGATGCAGACGCGGGTGACGCCCGGGGCGCACGGGGAGGTGCACTTCTCGATGATCGCGCTGGACCAGAACCGCAAGAAGGTGGCCGACGTGCTGCGGGACGGGCTGTACGCCCAGCCGGCCCTGCCGCCGGCGGCGACGTGGCTGGACGCGACGCCGCCGGCCCCGCCAACAGAGGTGACCGCGACGCCGACGGCCGGCGGCGGGGTGACCGGAGGCGGGGCGGCCAGTTCCCCGGCGACGACCGAGTCATCTGAGCCGGCGACCGGGCCGGCCACAGGCCCGGCGGGTCAAACGCGTGCGGTCCGGGTCGCGTGGCGGCCG
>JAQGHJ010000594.1 GCA_028288905.1 Phycisphaerales bacterium
GATCGTCCAGCCGCAGCAGACCGACCTCGGGGCCGAAGAGTTGGCCAGCGTGGAGCGGCTCCAGAAGGCGTACCACAACCTCAAGGTCGAGCTCGGCAAGGTGATCGTCGGCCAGGAGGCCGTCATCGAGGAACTGCTGATCGCGCTCTTCTGCCGCGGACACACGCTGCTGGTCGGCGTGCCGGGGCTGGCCAAGACGCTGCTCATCTCGACGCTCGCCCGGACGCTGGGGCTGAGCTTCAGCCGGATTCAGTTCACGCCGGACCTGATGCCGTCGGACATCACGGGCACCGAGGTGTTCGAGGAGGACAAGGCGACGGGGGCCCGGAGCATGCGGTTCGTCCGCGGGCCGGTGTTCGCGAACGTGATCCTGGCCGACGAGATCAACCGGACGCCGCCGAAGACGCAGGCGGCGCTGCTGGAGGCGATGCAGGAGCACCAGGTGACGGCCGGCGGCAAGCAGCACCGGCTGCCTCAGCCGTTCTTCGTACTGGCGACGCAGAACCCGATCGAGCAGGAGGGCACGTACCCGCTGCCCGAGGCCCAGCTCGACCGGTTCATGTTCAACATCCACGTCGGGTACCCGAGCGAGGACGAGGAGTTCCGGATCGTCCAGCTGACGACGATGGGGCACACGGCCGAGCTGAAGCACGTGCTGAACGGCGAGGAGGTGCAACAGCTGCAGGACATCGTCCGGAAGGTGCCGGTGGCCGACCACGTGATCCGGTACGCGCTGCAGTTCAGCCGGCTGACGCGGGTGACGGAGGGGAACGTGCCGCCGTTCGTGCGGGACTACGTCGGGTGGGGGGCCGGCCCGCGGGCGAGCCAGTTCCTGATCCTGGCCGGCAAGGCCCGGGCCCTGCTGAAGGGCCGGTACCACGTGAGCACGGACGATATCCGGGCGGTGGCGGTGCCGGTGCTGCGGCACCGGGTGGTGACGAACTTCAACGCCGAGGCCGAGGGGGTCAAGAGCGACGCGATCGTGCGGAAGCTGATCGACTACATCCCGCGGCAGCAGTACGAGGAGCTGGACAAGCAGGCGGCGAAGCTGATGCCGGGGGCGGCGGCGAAGCCGGCGTGACCGGCGGGCCCGCCCGCCCGTGATAGTTCGTCCGCCGGCCCCGCGCTGAGGCCCCGCCGCCATGCCCGACACCGCCACGGCCACCGACTACCGCAAGTACCTCGACCCCCGCGTCCTCGCCCGGGTCGGGGCGCTCGACATCCGGGCCCGCCGGATCGTCGAGGGGCTGATGACCGGCATGCACCGGTCGCCGCTCCAGGGGATCAGCGTCGAGTTCGCCCAGCACCGCCAGTACGTGACCGGCGACGACCCCCGGCACGTCGACTGGAAGGTGTTCGGCAAGACGGACAAGATCTACCTCAAGCAGTACCTACAGGAGACGAACCTGCAGCTCGTGTGCGTCGTCGACGCCAGCGAGTCGATGGCGTACTCGTCCGTCGGGGAAGGGGACGCCCGCTGGAGCAAGTACGACCACGCGACCGCGATCGCCGCCGCCCTGAGCTACCTCGTCATCCAGCAGCAGGACTCGGCCGGGCTGGCGATCTTCGACCAGGACCTGAGGCAGTACCTCAAGCCGAGCAACAGCCCGACCCAGTGGAAGGCGATCACCCGCGAGCTGACCCTCACCCCCCGGCTCCGCAAGACGAACACGGCCAAGGTGCTCGACCAGCTCGCCGAGAAGCTGCGCCAACGGAGCGTCGTGCTGATCCTCAGCGACTTCTTCGACGACCTCGACAACCTCAAGAAGGGGCTGCGGCACCTGCGGCACAAGAAGCACGAGGCGATCGTGTTCCAGATCTTGGACCCGGCCGAAATCGACTTCCCGTTCGACGAGACGACGATGTTCAAGGGGCTTGAAGGGGCCGGCGAGCTGCTGACCGACCCCCGGGCCCTCAAGGCCGGTTACCAGGCGGAACTGGCGGCGTTCACCGACCAGCTCCGGAAGCTCTGCCGCGGGATGAACGCCGACTTCGCCCGGATGAACAGCGGCGACCCGCTCGACGTCGCGCTCAGCGGGTTCCTGGCCGGGCGGGCGGCGAGCATCCAGTCGACCTGAGAGTTGTCGTCGGTCCTTTGTCCCTTGTTGAACTTGCCGTTGTCCGGCTATGGCATTCGAGCAGAACACAATGTTCGGCGTCCAATACGCACGATTCGTGCGTTCGATGCCAATGATTTGCCCGTCCGTCGTCCCAACCGTCGTTGGTTTCGCGTCGATCGCCGTGCTCTTCGCGATCGGCGTGCAGTGGCCGGCGTTACCGTTAGGTATTCTCTTGCTCGCGTTGGTTCCTCAGTGGGATTCTTGCGTCTTCCGGCTCATGGACTTCACGGCTTGCGCTCTGCTGATCGTGACAGGTTTGATGGGAGTCTTGAAGGCGGTCGCCGGATAACCGAACGCTGCAATGGACCGGCCCCGCGTCCGGCGTCCTTGTAAACTGGCGGGCGGTCGGCGCGGTGCCGGCCGTTTGAAAGTTGATCCGCTCCAGAGCGTTCGTGCGATCGATCCAACCGGGCGTAGCCCAACGGCAGAGGCAAGCGACTTAAAATCGCTCGAGTGTGGGTTCGACTCCCATCGCCCGGATTCAGCAGCGACGACGACCGACCCGTAGAACCGCTTCCGATGTTGACGCCCCTCGCTTCCATCCTCGCCGCCACGCTGCTGAACCCGGCCTTCCTGGGGGCCGGGCTGGCGGCCGTGGCGGTGCCGATCCTGATCCACCTGTTGAACCGCCAGCGGTTCAAGGTCGTGGACTGGGCGGCCATGGAGTTCCTGCTCCGGGCGATGCGGAAGAACCGCAAGCGGATGAAGCTGGAACAGTGGCTGCTGCTGGCCACCCGGTGCGCGGTCGTGTGCCTGATCGGGCTGGCGCTGGCCCGGCCGGTCGGGGGGTGCGACGGGTCGTCGGTGGCCGCCGGGCTGGCCGGGCGGGCGGGCGTGCACGTGCTGGTGATCGACAACAGTCTGTCGGCCGCCTACGAGGGACCGCACGCGACGGTCCCCGGGTCCGACGGCCGGCCGCTGCCGCCGGCCAAGACCCACCTCGACCAGCAGAAGCTGCTGGCGAAGCAGATGATCGACACGCTCAGCGGCGGCGGCGAGTCCGTCGCCGTCCTCACCGCCGCCCGCCCGGCGACGGCCGTCGTCGCCCGGCCCGGATTCGACCTGACGGCGGCCAAGGCGGCCGTCGACCGGATCGAGCAGTCGTACGCCGGCACCGATTTGGCCGGGGCGATCACGCTCGCCAACGGCATCGCCGACGAGGACCCCAAGGCGCTCGCCCGCGACCTCGTCCTGTTCTCCGACGGCACGCGGTCGGCGTGGGAGGGCAGCCAGGCCGACGCCCTCCGCCGCCTCGGGCCGGAGGCGGCCAAGCGGTTCCGGCTCACGTCCGTGAACGTCACCGAGGGCCGGCAGCAGTGGAACCAAGCGGTGCTCGCCGTCCGCCCGGCGTCGAACCTCGTCACCACGCGGTTCGAGAGCGACGTGCTCGCGTCCGTCGCTGGTTTCGGGGCCGGCCCCGGCGGGGCGATCGACGCGTCGCTGACGTGGACGCTCGACGGCCAGCCGCTCGGCAAGCCGGAGATCGTCCGCCCCGACGCCCAATCGGCCGGGGCGGGCGGAACCAATGCTGGCGCACCTGCAGCGGCCGCCCCGCGGGCGGCCAAGCTGTCCCCGCAGCTCGTGAAAGTCGGCGGCCCGCACCTCGTCGCCGCGACCGTGAATGCCGACCGGGCCGGCGACCCGCTGAAGATCGACGACCGCCGGTACCGGGTCGTCGACGTCGCCAGCGAGCTGAAGGTGCTCGTTGTCGAGGGCGTGCGGGCCCAGAAGTTCATGGAGAGCAGCGGGGCGTTCTTACAACTCGCCCTGTCCCCGCCGGTCGACGCCCCGACCGGGCTCGGGGCCCCGCGGTCCGCCACCCACGTAACGGCCGAGCTGATCAGCGACGGCGAGTTGGACCGCAAGCCGCTGGCCGACTACCGGGCGGTGATCCTGGCCGGCGTCGCGCAGCTCGACGCGCGGCAGGCCGACGCGGTGGCCGCGTTCGTGCGCAACGGCGGCACGCTGCTGACGTTCATGGGCGAGCGGGTGAACAAGGACGCGTACAACGCCGTGATGCTGCCGCGGAAGCTGCTGCCCGGCCCGCTCACCCGGCTCGTCGACGCCCGCGAGCAGGGGACGCCGTTCGTCCTCGACTTCAACCCGGCCCCGAACGCCGCCGTCCACCGCTACCTCGAGTCGTTCAAGGGCTTGGCGAACACCGGGTTGGACACGGCCCGGGTGAACGTCTACTGGCAGGCGGACGCGTCCGGCAACCCGGCCGTCGAGCGGGTGCTGAGCTACGTCCCGGTGCCGGATGCCGGCGGGACCGGCGGCGGCGGGGCGGGGAAGCCGCTGCCGGCCGACTACAAGAAGGACCCGGCGATCACCACCCATCCGCTCGGCCTCGGCACGGTGATCTTCGTGTCGACGAGCGTCAGCCCGGCCGTCGACAAGCAGTGGAACGAGCTGCTGGGCAAGCCGGCGTGGGTGCAGCTCGTCCACGAACTGCTGGCCGGCGGCGTCCGCCCGGCGGACGCGTGGCTGAACCTGACGGCCGGCCAGTCCGTCGAGGTCCCGACGTCGGTCAAGCTCGCGGGCCAGCCCGAACTGCGGGACGACGCCGGAACGGCGATTGCCGTCGAGGCGACGAACGATTCGGCCAGCCCGGTCAGCTACCGCAGCCGGCCGCTCGCCAAACCCGGCGTCTACCAGCTCAAGCTCGGCCCGGCCGTGACTGTGCCGGTGGCAGTGAACGTGGCAGCCGACGAGGCCGACGTCCGGACGATCGGTAACGACGCCGTCCGGAAGGCCCTCGGGGACGTGCAGATGACGCTGCTCGGCGACGCAATCCCACCGGCGTCAGCGTTGGCCGACCAGGACGGCCGCGACTGGGCCGGGCCGCTGCTGCTGGGGCTGCTCGCCCTGCTCGGGATCGAGTGCGTGATGGCGATGCGGTTCGGCCACTACCGCCGCGTGCAGGCGGTGCGGGCGTAGCCCGTTGAAGGTTCCTCCGGTCCCCTCTCCCGGTATTCCGGGAGAGGGATAGGGTGAGCGTCATTTCGCGCGGTGGACGTGGGTCGTAAGCCCCGGCCGCCGCCGCGCGAACCCTTACCCGAGCCCTCTCCCGGAGTACCCGGAGAGGGGGCAAGGCGTCGGGCGAGGATGCGCGTGCGGGCGGCGGGGGCGGGGACACGGGTTGGAAACCCGTGCCACGAATGACGCGGCGATCGGAACAGGCATGCAGCGACTGCTCGAACTGCTCTTCGGCGCGACCCACACCCCCGTCCCCGCCGGGGCGGACGTGGCGGTCGACTTCAACCCGCCGGCTTGGATGGGCCC
>JAQGHJ010000610.1 GCA_028288905.1 Phycisphaerales bacterium
GGTTCGGCAAGGCGTACGACGAGGCCGACGCCCTCGGCGAGAAGCGGAAGTGGGACAAGGGGTTGGGGCTCGGGCGGGAGAAGATCTTCGAGGTCCGGCGGATCTACAACGACGTGAACTTCATCGATGAATTCATGACCCCTGAGTTCATCGAGAAGCACAAGTTCTACCAATACGGGCGGGACCCGCACACCGGCCAGCTCCGGATCGTCAGCCGGGACCCGGTCCGGATCAAGCAGACGTTGCTGTACCACCTGACGAACATGGGCCAGCCGTTCATCTACGTCCTGGACGGGAACTACTGCAACCGCGGGGAACTGTTCCTGGCCCACAAGCACAACGGGCTGGACATGGAGATCAAGACGGCCGCCGAGACGCTGAAGAACGTGTACCGGATCTGGCGGCGGCCGGTCCACCTCCAGGCCCGGATCGACGACGACATGATCCTGTTCACGTACGACGGGCACCAGGCGAAGCAGCAGGCGATCCACGACGAGCTGCCGAAGCCGGCGCACGCGTTATGACCGTTCGGCGGACGCGGGGGAAAGGGAGGCCATGCGGATCGCCTTCGACCTCGACGACACGCTGATCTGCTACGGCGGCGACGTTCCGTGCGAGGCGACCGTTCCCGCGTGGGCGTTCCCGGCCCGGTGGTGGTGCCGGGAGCCGCTGCGGGCCGGGGCCACCCGGCTGTTGCGGGACCTGACGGGGCAGGGGCACGACGTCTGGATCTACACCAGTTCGTACCGTTCCCCGCGGTACCTGCGGCTGTGGTTCCGACTCCTGGGGGTGCGCCTTGGGGGTGTTGTGAACGCCGACCGCCATTCGAACGTGGTGCGGTCGGGTCGGCCGGGGGCCGGAGCGTCGAAATACCCGCCGGCGTTCGGCATCGATCTGCTGGTGGACGACCGACCCGGGGTCGCCCTCGAAGGCGAACGGTACGGGTTCGCCGTCTGCCTCGTTGCCCGCGACGACTGCGGATGGGCAGAACACGTCCGCCGGGCCGTGACGGGAGCTGTTTCTAGGGGCACTGCCCCGAACGGGTCGACCGGGTTTCCGGCATGAAGTGCCGGGCCGGTCGGACGCTGGCGCGGTAAGATCGGGAGATGGGACACCCTGCCGTCGACCCCCGCCGGTACACCGTTGCCGAGTACTTCCAAATCGACCGGGACGCGGTTGAGAAGCACGAGTACCGCGACGGGCAGATCGTTGCCATGGCCGGCGGCACGCCGGCCCACAGCCTTATCATCGCGAACGTGACGGGAGAGGTCCGCGCGCGGCTCAAAGGCACGTCGTGCCGGTCGTACGACTCCAATTTACGGGTCAAAATCCCGCGTGATGCCCGCTACGTTTACCCTGATGCCAGCGTCGTGTGCGGACCGGTGGAGTACGACCCGGCCGACAAGACGCGGCAGACGGCCACCAACCCGCGGGTCGTCGTTGAAGTGCTGTCCCCGTCCACCGAGGCGTACGACCGCGGCGATAAGTTCCGCCGGTACCTCCGCATCCCGACGCTCCAGGAGTACGTGCTGGTGTCGCAGGTCGTGCCGGTGGTCGAGACATACGCCCGCCAGGTGGACGGGTCGTGGGTGTTTCGTGCCTACGAGGGGCTGGACGCGGTGGCCCGCCTCTCATCGGTAGACGTCGAGTTGCCGCTAGCTGAAGTATTTGCCGGCGTCGAGTTCCCCGCCGCGGAGCCCGAGCCGGTGCCGAATTTGGCCGGCGGTACCGGCGGCAGTCCCGCAACCTGACTTCGGCGGCCCGCGCAGGCGGGCGAGCGCCGGTGGCCGCGCTACAATCCGGCCTATGCCGACCCGTTTTCGTTCCGTCGTCGAACGCGCCGAGGCCTTCATGCGACTGGCCCACGTCGGGCAGAAGCGGAAGGACGGCCGGCCTCACGCCACCCACCCGGCCGCCGTCCGGGACATCCTTGTGGCCGAGTTCGGCGTTACCGCCGAGGACGTCCTCGTGGCGGCCTTACTTCACGACGTCGCGAACGAAACCCGCGTCCCGATGTCTGAGATCGAGGAGCGATTTGGCGAAGCGGTGACGGGACGGCTTCGCCTGCTCGCCAACGTCGGCCGCGCCGATTCATCGCCTGACGCGTTGACACCTGACGTGCAGGGTGAGGTTCTGGAGGCCCCAGACCTGGAAACCCGCCAGATCAAGGTCGCCGAACTTATCCATAACTTGCGTGATAAGGCTGGCCTTGGTCCCGAGGCTCACGCCGAGTGCATTTCGGAGTCTGAACGGTTGGCGGCCGGCATGCTAGCGGGGACGCCTGGAGTTGAAGTGCTGAACGTTGAACGGGAGCGCGCTCGAGCGGCTGCGACAACCGAGCTCGGCTGAATCGTACAGAATCGCTGCTTTTCTGCCAAATTCCCGTGTGAACACTCGGGTGGACGCGGCGTAGTATGTCGGTTAGGTCAGGCGGGTGTTCGGGGGACGGATCAATCCGCGGTTTTTGAAGCCTATTGCTCCCGCCACCGCTACCCAAGGCCTTGGCCGCCTTGCGTAGATCGTCGATGTAACCCCGTGAGGCGAGGCGTGTTGCGCCGGGGCCGGCCACCGTACTTTAAAGTTGCAAAGCGGTTGCCACCACGCGATACTCCTAATTCCGACATCGGTGAACCGTAGTACGAAGAAGTCCGTCGACGTTCTTACCGTCGCGAGGGCCGCGATCCCTGGGCTAGGGACCGTGGCGGAGCCGACGGACGTCGGGGTCGGCTGAAGTCTCCATCCTGCGATCGCAAATTAGGGTTCGATACGAACGACATTTGGCGGAGAGGGCGGCGTTTGTCCGGCGGGGTAAGCCGGTGACGTCCGATCCGCGTCCGTGGCACGACGCTGGCGGTCTGGTGCCGGCCGGCGTTTGAAGAGAGGGAGCGATATGAGGTTCTTGTCCCGCCGTCAACCGGGTCTTGCCACGGGCGTCCGCACGAGCCGCAACGACGCGGGCCGCGTCGGCGCCACTACCCGCAGGGGTGCGGCGGTGCTCCGCCAAGCCATCCAGCACGTCGAGGGGCTGGAAGAGCGGCGGCTGATGGCCGCCCAGCTGACGGTGGTTGCGACCCCGACCCCGAACACGGGGACGGCCAACGCCGGGGCCCTCATCACCTATGACGTGACGGTCCGGAACGTCAGTTCCGAGGACGCGACGAACGTCACCCTGACCGACGCGTTCTCGACCGCGGCCGAGCTGAACCGTGCTCATGTCGTGTTCGCGCAGCAGAACACCGGGCCGAACTTTAGCAACTTCACTGGGGGGCCCGCCGGCCCGATCACGGCGACGGTCGGGCGCCTCAACGCGGCGCTGTCGGCCACGTTCACGATCATCCTCCAGACGGACGACACGACGGCCGACGGGACGATCGTGTCGAACACGGTGTCCGTGACGGCGGACAACGCCACGCCCGTCCAGGACCAGGACGACATCACGATCACCCCGCGGGCCGACGTCCAAGTGTTCGCCACGATGGCGGACGTGACGGACCCCCGGTTCAGCGTCCCGGCCGGTTCGGTGGTCGCGGGGCTCAACACGACCTACACGATCACGGTCCGCAACGGCGGGCCCAGCGCCGCCCGGAACGTCGTGCTGACCGACATCATCCCGTCGAACACCTCGTTCGTGTCGTTCACGCAGGTGAGCGGCCCGACGTTCGCCATCCCCGCCGGGGCGCCTCAGCCCGCGCTTCCCAACGTTGGCGAGTCCGGGACCGCGTCGGCCTCGATCGACACGCTGCTGCAGAACCAGGAGGCGGTCTTCACGCTCGTCGTGAAGGTCGCGTCCAACACGCCGGACGCCGCCAACATCACGGACACCCCGGTCGTGACGACGGCGACGAACGACCCGGTGCTCGGGAACGACTCGTTCCCGGTCACGTCCCCCGTCGAGATCCGGACGGACGTCCGGATCACCAGCAGCGTCGACAGCCTGACCCAGAACATCGAGGGGACGTTCTTCCCCTACACCGTCAACATCATCAACGCCGGGCCGAGCGACGCCCAGTCGATCAACTTCACCTGGGCGACGCCGAACCTGACGGTCCCCAGCGTGCCCGACTACCGCGTGTACTACGCGAAGAACGCGGTCGACGCGAACGGGGACCCGCTCGCCCCCGTCAAGTACGTGACCGGCGTGCAGTTCAACATCAGCATCCCGGCCAGCCCGCCCCCGCCCCCGTTCGGGACGTTCGGCGGGACGGTGACCACGCTCCCGGCCGGGGCGGGCAGCGTGTATCAGTTCTTCGTCGGCTCCCCGCACCAGCAGGACACGACCCAGCACTCGACGATCTCG
>JAQGHJ010000617.1 GCA_028288905.1 Phycisphaerales bacterium
CCGCCCCGGGCTGAGCCAGCGCCGCCATCTGCCCGGCCATCGCGAACCCCACCCCCAACCCGGCCGGCCCGCCCGGGTTGGCCGCCGCCGCCTCCAGCGCGTTGGCCGCCTGGAACTTCGCGTACGCGTCGAGGTTCCCGAGAACGCCCATGCTCGTCCGCTTGTCCATCGCCGCCTCGACCTCCGGCGGCAGCGAGATGTTCTCCACCGTCAACTGCGCGACCGTCAGCCCGTACGGTTCGAAGTCGGCATTGATCCGCCCGAGCAGCGCCTTCCCTAGCTCGTCCTGGTTGGCGGCCAAGTCGAGCACGGGGATTTTGCTCTCGGCCACCGCGTCGGCGAACCGGGCAACCATCAGGTCTCGTAGCTGCTCGCCGATCTGGTCGACTGAGAACGCCCCGTTCGTCCCGGCCACGTTCCGCAGCAGGACCGCGACGTTGCTCACCTGCACGGCGAACGTGCCGAACGCCCGCAGCCGGGTCGGGCCGAACTCCGGGTCCCGGACCATGATCGGGTTCTTCGTGCCCCACTTGCGGCCCGAGAAGAGCCGGGTGCTGACGAAGTACACCTCCGCCTTGAACGGGCTCTCGAACCCGTACTTCCACCCCATCAGCGTCGACAGCACCGGCAGGTTGCGGGTGGTCAGGTCGTACGTGCCGGGGTGCTGGAACACGTCGGCCAGCGCCCCCTCGCGGACGAACGCGGCCGCCTGGCTTTCGCGGACGATCAGCTTCGCCCCGTTCTTGATCTCGTTCTGGTACCGCGGGAACCGCCAGACGATCGTGTCCCGGGAGTCGTCCAGCCACTCGACGATGTCGACCAGCTCGCCGGTCAGCTTGTCCCAAAGCGCCATGTGATCTCTCCCGGCCGCGGTGTCGGAGGCATCGGAGGATCGGGTGCCGAAGCCCGATGCACATTTGCGGTGTGATGATAACGGGGCTTGCGGGCGCCAGGAACGCGGAGGGTGTCTTCGCCGCCTTGCCCGGCCGGACCCCCTCTCTACAATCCCGCCCCGTGGCGGCCAAAGAGCGGAACGCATTCGTCGATTACCTGCAGTACGTCGGGCTCCGCCTGACGAACATGGCCCTGCAGTGCTTCCCGGTCGAGGCGAACCTGCGGACGGCCGCGCTGCTCGGGGACGTGATGTACCGGGTCGACCGCCGGCACCGGGAACGGGCCGAGGGGAACCTCCAGCGCAGCTTCCCGGACATGCCCGACGCCCGCCGGCACGAGATGGCCCGGCGGAGCATGCAGCAGCTGTTCGCGCTGTTCATCGAGGTGTTGTTCACCACCCGGCTCGTCCGGCTCGACACCTGGCACCGGTACGTCCGGCTGGACAACTTCCGCGAGGTGGTCGGGCTGCTCGTCGGCCGCCAGGGCCTGCTCATGCTCACGGGCCACTACGGGAACTGGGAGATCCTCGGGTACGTGCTGGCGACGCTCGGGTTCGAGACGACGAGCTTCGCCCGCCCGCTCGACAACCCGTACGTGAACGACTGGCTGCTCGGCGTCCGCGAGCGGATGGGCCAGCGGATCGTCGACAAGAAGGGGGCGACGACCACCGTCGGCCCGGTCCTCGACGCCGGCGGCACCGTCGGGTTCATCGCCGACCAAAACGCCGGCACGAAGGGGATGTTCGTCGACTTCTTCGGCCGGCGGGCGAGCACCTACAAGTCGATCGGCCTGCTGTCGATGCAGTTCGAGGTGCCGGTCGTCATCGGTTACGCCAGGCGGGTCCACGGGAAGTTCCTTTTCGACGTGGGCGTGCAGGACATCATCTACCCGGCGGACTGGAAGGGGCAGGACGACCCGCTCCGGTACATCACCCAGCGGTACACGAAGGGGATTGAGGACTTCGTCCGGGCCGACCCGGGACAGTACCTATGGGTCCACCGGCGGTGGAAGACCCGGCCGAAGGGGGAGGAGCCGGAACGGTTCGATTGAGGTGCGGACCCAACGCCCCCACAGCGTTCGACCGCCTCCGGGGTCCCCTCCCCCCGACTACCAGGAGAAGGTGCCGGAGGCGGCCGCGACGAGGACTTGGGCTGCGCGGCGGAATGCACGTGAATCGTGGCGCAGGAGCCGGTACGACGTTCCCGCCAGCCCCGGCGCTCAGGCCGCTCGCCGGGACGGCCGGGCACCCGCATCGGCAGCGGTGCCGAGCAACAGGCTCAGGTCCTGGACGACGCCGGTCAGCTGGGCGGCCTGGGCGGCCAGCTCCTCCCCCGCCGCCGCGGATTCCTCGGCCCCGGCCGCGTTCGACTGGGTGGTCTGCTCGACCTTCCGCATCGCCCCGGCCATCTCCTGGACGCCCCGGGCCTGCTCCGTGCTGGCGGCGGCGATCTCGCCGACCAGGGCGTTCACCTTCCCGTTCGCGGCGGTGATCGCCTTCAGGGCGTCGGCCACCTCGTTGGCGATCGACACGCCGGTGCGGGCGTGCCCGACGCCGCCCTCGATCAGCCCAGCCGTGTTCCGGGCCGCCTCAGCACTGCGGCGGGCGAGGGCCCGAACCTCCTCGGCGACGACGGCAAACCCCTTGCCGCTCTCGCCAGCCCGGGCCGCCTCGACGGCCGCGTTTAGGGCGAGCAGGTTCGTCTGGAACGCGATCTCGTCGATCGCCCGAACGATCTTCGCCGTCTCGCCGGCCGACCGCTCGATCGCCGAGATCGCGGCGCACAGCCGGGCCATGGCCGCGTTCCCGCGGTCGGCGGCCGCCGTGGCCTCGGCGGACAAGGCGCTGGCCTGGGCGGCCCCGTCCGAGTTCCGCTTGCTCATGCCGGCCAGCCCCGCGAGGCTGATGTTCGTCTGCTCGGCCGCCGCCGCCTGCTCCGTCGTCCCCTGGGCCAGCGATTGGCTGGACGCCGACACTTGGGCGGCCGCGGAGCTCGTCTGGTCCGCCCCGGCCGCCAGCACCTCGGCGATGCGCCCGAGCGGGCCGGTGATCCCGCGGGTCGCCCAGACGAACAGCCCGATTAGCGCGGCGAGCCCGGCCGCGGACGTCGCCGTCGTCACCACCCGGAACCGGGTCAACGCCGCCGTCTGCTCGTCCTTCGCCGCGGTCACCTCCGCCTCGATCCCGTCGGACACCTTGGCCAGCTTCTCCTCGAGGTCCTCGAACAGCCGCTGGAAGTCGGCCAGCTTGGCCCGGGCGGCCGCGGGGTCGGCCCCCGCCTGCTCGACGACCTGACGGGCGGCCGCGGTGTACCGGTCAACGACCGGGGCGGCCGTCGCCATGGCCGCGGTCGCGTCCGCCCCGAGGCCGAGCTTCGCGTTCGCCCCGAGCAGCTCGACCAGCTTGCCGGCGTGCTCCTGCGCCTCCTTGGCCGCCGCCGTTCGCTTGGCCGCGTCGTCGGCGAACAGGACCATGAGCACGTCCGCCCGCACGGCGTCGTGGCACATGTCGGCCTCCATCTGGTTCCGCAGCGCGGCGCTGGCGGTCGCCATCCGGGGCGCGTCCTGCGACAGGGACCGGCTGCCGGTCCAGACCGACACGTTGAGGGCGATGACGGTCGCGACGGCGAGGCTGCCGAACGCGGTCAGGCGGCGGGACACGGTGAACTTCATGGCGGGGCTCCGGTGCAGGGGTAGGGGCGACGTCGCGGGGATCGGCGGTCGGCCGCTCGGCGGGGCCGGGGGCCGCGGCCCGAGGCCGGCGTCGAGCGGGAAGAAGGTGTTCGTTCAGAACGAGAGCGTGAGCCGGAGCGTGCCGACGAGCGCGTCGTCGCGCCCGCGGACGCCGCCGGGGTTGTGGATGTATTGGAGGTCGGGCTTAAGGCTGAAGAACTTGGTGACCTGCACCTTGTAGAACAGCTC
>JAQGHJ010000644.1 GCA_028288905.1 Phycisphaerales bacterium
CGTCCCGCCGATGCCGCTGGAGGAGCTCAAGGTCCACGCCGACAAGCTGATCGAAACGCACGGCATTGACCCGGCCTACCGCGACTACTGCGCGATCACTATCAACAACACCGCCTGGCGGGAGCAACTGGCCACCGTGCCGTTCGAGCGGCGGCTGCTGCTGATGCCCAAGTGCCTGCGGGTCGAGAAGCAGTGCCCGGCCCCGTTCGACGAGTTCGGCCTGCTGTGCAAGAAGTGTGGGCTCTGCTCTATCCAGGACCTACAGGACGAGGCCGAGCGGCTCGGGTACGCGGTGCTGGTGGCCGAGGGCAGCGCGCTGGTCATGTCGATCATCCAGACTGGCAAGATCGAGGCGATCGTTGGTGTGTCGTGCCTGAGCGTGCTGGAGAAGGCGTTCCCGTTCATGGAGGCGGCCGCCATCCCGGGCATCGCCATCCCGCTGCTCCAGGACGACTGCATCGACACGACCGTCGACATGGACACGGTGTGGGAGAACCTGCACCTCACCAGCGACGACAAAACCCACCGGCTGAACCTCGACGCGATCCGCGAGGAGGTCGACGGGTGGTTCAGCCCCGAGAACCTGGCCGACATCCTCGGCCCCGAGCGGGGCGAGACGGACGCGATCGCCCGCCGTTGGCTGGCCAAGGGCGGCAAGCGGTGGCGGCCGTTCCTGACCGTCTGCGCGTTCAAGGCGCTGCGTGAGGGCGGCGTCGACGCCGCCGTCCCGGCCGACCTGCGGAAGGTGGCCGTCGCGGTCGAGTGCTTCCACAAGGCGTCGCTGATCCACGACGACATCGAGGACGGCGACGCCACCCGGTACGGCACCGACACGCTGCACACGAGCCACGGCGTCCCGGTCGCGCTGAACGTCGGCGACTACCTGCTCGGCGAGGGGTACCGCCTGATCGCAGAATGCGCGGCCGACCCGTTGAACAAGGTCGAGATGCTCCGCGTGGCCGCGCTCGGGCACCGCACGCTGTCGCTCGGGCAGGGGGCGGAGCTGTGCTGGGCCCGCAACCCCAAGCCGCTGTCGCCGCTGGAGGTGCTGGACATCTTCCGCCAGAAGACGGCCCCCGCGTTCGAGGTCGCGCTGCGGCTCGGTTCCCTGTACGCCGGGGCCGACGAGGACGTGCGGGACACGATCACCGAGTACTCCGAGAAGCTCGGCATCGCGTACCAGATCCACGACGACCTGGAGGACCTGAACGCCGACGGCCACGCCCCGGACGACGTGGCCGCCCTCCGCCCGTCGCTGCTGCTGGCCGTCGCCCACGAGCGGGCGAAGGACGACCGGGCGTTCATGGACCGCGTCTGGCGGCGGGACCTGACCGACGCCGGCACCCCGCTGGAGGTGTCGGCACGCATCCGCCAGATCATCACCGACAGCCGGGCCGACGAGCGGTGCCAGAACCTGTACGAGGGGTACAAGGAGGAAGCCGTCCGGTCCCTGGCGTACCTGGAGAACCCGAGCCTCAAGGGCCTGCTTCGGCGGGTGGTGGCCAAGATCTTCAACGACCTGCAGGTGAAGGGGTGGTGCAGCGAGTTCGAGAAGCGGGCGCTGGCGGCGGGCGGGCTTCCGGATTCTGTGCCTGCCCCGGAACCTGTTGGGTCCGAGCCGTGACCGGCGATTGACGTCATGGTGGTCGCCGTCGTCGTGGCGGAACACCGACGGCGTCAATCGAATGGAGGGGTCATGCGACAGGTCCTGCCGGCCTTGTGTTTGTTTGTCCTGACGTTCGCGACGGCCGCCTGCCGGGCGGACGACGCCTGGCCGCTTTACCGGCAGGCGGGCGAGCGGATAGAAGCGGGTGATCGCCTGGGCAAGAGCAGCCCGTCGGCCACGAACATGGCGTACACGGGGTACCCGCCGTACTCCCCGGAGTGGGAGCGGGTGGCGTCCGCGGCCTACGAGTACAACGCCCCGGCGCTGGCCGACGTCCGGCGGGCGTCAGCGATGACGGCGGCCGCCTGGCCGGCCGAGCGGGTTGACGGTCACCCCAGTTACGCCCACCTCGACGCGCTGCGGAACATTACTAACCAGGTCGGCGACGCCGCCCTGCTGGAGCACGTCCGCGGCGGCGACGCGTCGGCCGTCGCCCGCGTCCGCGACCTGCTCCACCTGGCCGACCTGCTCGACGACGGCAGGCCGGGCCCGATCCTGCAGCCGCTGGTCGCGGCCGGCATAAGAGCCGTGGCCCTGGACCGACTGCTGATCGTCAATTCCGGCATCCGCCTGACCGACCAACCGACGACAGCGGCGATTCCGGCGACGACCGCAACGACACCAGCAACGGCGGGCGGCAAGGCCGTGTCCGTCGCCGACGTCGATGCCCTGATCAGGCAACTGTTCGTCCGCGACCCCGAAACCGCCGTTGCCCGGGCGGACCGGCTCGTGGGCGGTGCCCGGGCCGAGGATTCCAAGACGTACGCCAAGGCCGAGGAGGCCGAGCGGGTCCGGACCGTTTTCCGCCGGGACGTGACCGAGCGGAACTTGGTGGCCATGGCGCTGGCGTGCCGGCTGTTCCGGTTCCGGAACCAGCGGTGGCCGGCGTCGCTCGACGAGTTGGCCGCGCTTCTGCCGGCCCCGCCCGCCGACGCCGCCGGGCCGATGGGGTATGCGCTGGTCAAGGCCGGCCTGCCGGACGGCGGCGACCGCCCGCTCGTCTACTCCCGCGCCGGCGTCCCGGCCGGCGGCCGGCCCGCTTACCCGACGGCCGAGCCCCAATTCAGCCACTACAGCAACTACGTCCCGGGCAACCGAATCCCCCCGGGCCAGTTCCGCGACGTGACCCTTTGGCCCGGCAAGCCGGACCCGGCGGAGCAGATCGCATTGAAGCCACTGGACTGACTTGAGCTCCTTTCCGCCGCCGACGGCGGGCTACTTCACCTTGTCTCTCCGCCTAGAAATGCTCCAGGTCGCCCGCCTCGCCCCCAAGTCATTGGGCGAGTCGGTCGACCTCGTCGCCGCCTTCCTGCGGTCGACGCAGACGTCGGACGGCGGGTTCGCCGACCGGGGCGGGCGGTCGGACCTGTACTACGCCGTGTTCGCTGTCGAGGGGTTGTTCGCCCTGCGGGCCGACCTGCCGCTGGAGGCGTTCAGGCGCTACCTCGAATCGTTCGGGGGCGCGGCAGTCGGCGGCGGGGAATCCGCGGCCGACCGCGGCGCGGCCGTC
>JAQGHJ010000665.1 GCA_028288905.1 Phycisphaerales bacterium
GAGCTGTTCCCGGACGGCGAACTGATCGTGAAGGTCGAGGAGGACGTCCGCGGGCGGGACTGCTACGTGGTGCAGTCGACGTGCGAGCCGGTGAACGCCCACCTGATGGAGCTGTTCATCTGGATCGACACGCTCCGGCGGGCGTCGGCCAACCGGGTGACGGCCGTCATCCCGTACTTCGGGTACGCCCGGCAGGACCGCAAGGACGAGGGCCGCACCCCGATCACGGCCAAGCTGGTGGCGAACCTGCTGGAGCGGGCCGGGGTCGACCGCGTGGTGGCGCTGGACCTGCACGCGGCCCAGGTGCAGGGGTTCTTCGACATCCCGGTCGACCACCTGAGCGCCAGCCCGGTGATCCTGAAGTGGATCAAGTCGCTGAAGCTGACGAACCGGGTGTTCGTGTCGCCGGACGTCGGGAACGTGAAGCGGGCGAGCGTGTACGCGAACCTGCTCGGCGGCGACCTGTGCATCATCGACAAGCGGCGCAAGAGCGGGACCGAGACGAAGGCCGTCACGATCATCGGGGACGTGCGGGACAAGAACGTGATCATGGTCGACGACATGATCACGACCGCCGGCACGATGACCGAGGCCGTCCGGATCCTGAAGGAGCACGGGGCGCTGGACGTGTACATCGCGGCCAGCCACGGCGTGTTCGCCGGGCCGGCGGTCGAGCGGCTGGCGGCCTGCCCGTTCACGAAGCTGGCCGTGACGGACACGGTCCCGTTCGCCGACCGGGTGGACGGGCTGAAGGACCGGGTGGTGACGCTCGGGGTGGCCGAGCTGCTCGGCGAGGCGATCCACCGGATCCACCACAACGCGTCGGTCAGCGCCCTGTTCAAGAAGGACGCGGGCGGGGCGAGAGATTGAAAGTCATTGCAGATTTCGGATTGCGGATTTCAGATTGAAAGACCGCGATCGACACAATCTGCAATCTGAAATTCGCGATCTGCAATACCAAGAGGTTTGAACATGGCGACCAAGGCGATCCAGATGCAGGCCGACCCCCGGAGCGAGCTGGGGTCCCGGCAGAACCGCAAGCTGCGGCTGACCGGGAAGATCCCCGGCGTGGTGTACGGGCACAAGGAGGCGGTCGTTCCCGTCACGCTCCCGAAGAAGGAGCTGAGCACGCACCTGGCCCGCGGGGCCCACGTGTTCGACCTGAGCCTCGACGGCAAGAGCGAGACGGTGCTGGTGAAGGAGGTGCAGTACGACCACCTCGGCATCGAGGTGCTGCACGTCGACTTCGCCCGCGTCAGCCTGACCGAGAAGGTCACGGTCACGGTCCCGCTCGAGCTCAAGGGCACCCCCAAGGGCGAGGAGCAGGGCGGCGTGCTGAGCCAGACGGTCAGCGACCTCGAGGTCGAGTGCACCGTCACCGACATTCCGGACGTGATCCGGCACAACGTGTCGGACATGGCCCTGGACGACGTCCTGCACCTGAAGGACATCAAGCTGCCGGCCGGCGTGACGGCACTCCAGGACGAGGACCTCGTGATCGCCAACGTGTCCGAGGTCAAGGAAGAGGAAGAGACGACCGACACCGACGTCGAGCCCGAGGTGATCGGCACCGAGCCCGCCGCCGAGCCGGCGGCCGAGTAGTAGGCAGTACGCAGCAGGCAGTAGGCAGTGAAGAGGTAGGACCGCTGCCTGTCCCGGTTTGGCTGCCTACCGCCTACTGCCTACCGCCTACTCTCATGCGGATCATCGTCGGCCTCGGCAACCCCGGACGCGAGTACGTCAACACCCGGCACAACGTCGGGTTCGACGCGCTCGACGTGTTCGCCCACCGGACGGGACTGGTCGGGTCGCCGGCCGACTTCGACCGGATGGCCCGGGCGAAGTTCGACGGGCTGGCGGTGGACGGGAGCGTGTCGGTGCCGGGCGGCGGCTACGAGAAGGTGCTGCTGCTGAAGCCGACGACGTACATGAACCTGTCCGGCCGGTCAGTGCAGGCGGCGTTGGCGTTCTACCAGCTCGGCCCGGCGGACGTGATGGTCGTCCTCGACGACGTCGCCCTGCCGTGCGGCAAGTTGCGGGTCCGCCCCGGCGGCAGCAGCGGCGGGCACAACGGGCTGAAGGACGTCGCCCGGACCCTCGGGACCGAGCAGTACCCGCGACTGCGAATCGGGGTCGACGCCCCGCCGCCCCGCGTGTCCCAGGTCGACTGGGTGCTCGGGCGGTTCAACGAGGACCAGCGGGCCGGCATCAACGCGGCCCTCGACCGGACGAGCGACGCCCTGCTGACGTGGATCGGCCAGGGCACGACGGCCGCGATGAACAAGTACAACGCCCCAGACAAGTAGGGCGTCCCTCGGGACCCCGACCGGCGGCTGATGAGGGTGCGCCGACGGGTGCCTCGCGACGAGTTTCGAAACAACAACCCCTGCGGTCGGCCGGCACGGACCGACCATAACCCAGGCTAGGGAGCATCGACGAATCATGGCTGAAAAGAAGACCAAAGTGTTTGACGAGCCGCGCAAGACCCGCACCGCGCAGTACGAGGCGATGTTCCTGTTCGGGGCCGGGGCGGCCCAGGACCTGAACGGGACCCAGCAGCTGGTCCGCGGGATGATCGAGAAGCACGGCGGCGAGATCCTCGTCCTGAAGAAGTGGGACGAGCGGAAGCTGGCGTACGAGGTCGGCAAGCACAAGCGGGGCGTGTACATCATCGCCCACTTCAAGGGCCCAACGACGTCCGTCGCCGCGATCGACCGCGACGTCCGGCTCAGCGAGGACGTCGTCCGGGTGCTGATCACCGACGCCGATCACCTGACCGTCAAGGAGATGGAGGCGATCGAGCCCCAGCCGATCATCCGGCAGGAGCCCCCGGCCTGGGAACGCGGGTTCGGCGGCGGCGGGGACCGTGGCGGCGACCGCGGGGATCGTGGCGGCGACCGGGGTGGGGATCGCGGGGGCGACCGGGGTGGCGACCGAGGCCCCCGCGGCCCGCGGCGCGACGACGCCCAGCCGGCCCCCGCCGCCGCAGCC
>JAQGHJ010000668.1 GCA_028288905.1 Phycisphaerales bacterium
GACGGCCGCCCCGCGGCCGCGCGCCGACTCGACGGCGGCGGTCAGCGCCGCCATGGCGTCGAGCGGCAGGCCGACCTCCGGCCGCTCCAGCAGCAGCAGGGCCGGCCTGCCCATGAACGCCCGGACGAGGGCGGCCCGGGCTAGGTCCGCCCGCCCGGCCCGCGACGGCCGGCCGGCGGGCAAGCCGTTCGGCAGGCCGAACGCCGCCGCCAAGGCGGCCGCCTCCGCCCGCAGGTCGGCGTCCGGGCGGCGGGTGTGGTGCCGCTGGGCCAGCAGCACGTTCTCGTCCACGTCCAGGTTGTTCACCCACCCGGCCCCGGCGAACGTGCGGCCGACGCGGCCGCGGTCCCGGGCCGACCGCCGGTGCCCCATCCGCCCCCAGTCGGTCCCGCCGAACCGCACCGTGCCGCCGTCCGGGTCAATCACCCCGCACGCGGCGTCGGCCAGCGGCACCCGCGGGGCATCCGCCTCCAGCCGGACGAGGCACAGCTCGCCCGGCCGGAGGGTCAGCGTCGCGCCGGCCAGGCCTTCGTCGTACTCGTCGGCCGTCGTCCGGACGGTGACGCCGAGCAGTTCCAACACGGGCGGGGCCACCGGCTCCACGGGCGGCGGAGACGGCGGTGGAGCCGCGGCGGCCGGGGCGTCAGTAGACATAGGTCGCCACCGTGATCAACCCGCTCGTGACGAACAGCGACACGAACGACCGCTGGACCGCCCGGGTGACGGCCCGCGGGATGTCGGTCGCCGCCCCGCCGACGCCCAGCCCCTCCGTGCAGCAGATGACGCCGGCGAGCAGGCTCGGGACGACGGCCTTCGTCGCCACGGTCGCCACGTCCCACGGGCCGATCGCCTTGACGATCTCCCCGGTGAACACGGCCGGCGTCCCGACCCGGGCGCCGACGCCGAGCCCGAGCAGGTACCCGGCGGCCAGCGCGATGACCGACAGCAGGACCGTCAGGCACGACACGGACACCGTCAACCCGACGGCCCGGGGGACGACGAGGTACACGAGCGGGTCGAGGCCCTGGGCGTCGAGCACCCGGACCTCGCCGTGGGTCTTCATGTTCGCCAGCTCGACGGCGATCGCGTTCCCGCTGCGGACGACGACGATCACGTTCGCCAGCAGCGGCCCGACCTCCCGGACGACGACGGCCGCCAGCAGAGGCCCGACGGCCGCCGCCTGCCCGAGCCGCAGCAGCCACACCTGGGCCTGGACGACGACGGCCGCGCCGACGAAGAACGCGACGGCCGCCGTCAGCCGGACGGCCTCGACCCCGGTGAACAGGACCTGCCGGGCGAGCACCTCTCGAACGGTCCGGTGCCAAGTCCGCGGGTTGGCGGCCAGCACGACGACGGCGTACACGACGCCGGTCAGGTACACCCACCGGCCGACGGCCGCCACGGCCCAGGTGCCCAGCCAGCGGATGAAGGTCATGCGGGTTTCGTACTCCGGGGTGAAGGACAGTCGAAGCGGCGGAACGTCGGGCGCCGAATCGATCAGGCCGGCGGGAGACCGCGGGCCATTGTGCCTGCCGAACCGGGCCGCGTCCAAACGGGCGACCCGTGGCGACCGCGCCGTGGTGCCCCGGCCCGCTCGCCACAGCCCCCGGGCGTACGATTCGGGCGTGAGGAAGCCTCCGCTTTTCGCTCGGCCACTCGCCCCGGTCATTGTCCCGACGCTCGTCGTGGCGTGCGCCGCCGGCTGGGTGGGCTGCGGCCGCGGCACGGCAGCCGACCCGCAGGCCCGGGCGTACGACGCGTACCGGGCCCGGACGGAGGCGTATCTGGCGGTGGTGGAGGACGAGTCGGTGGGCGGCGACGCCGCGGCGGCGGCCGGGGAGCGGTGGCGGGCGTCGCTGTCGCCGGCTGAGCGGGCGTACCCGTCGGCGGTTGTGGCCGCCCGGGCCGGCGGGCACCGGAGCGTGGTCGACGGGATGGACCGGTACGCCGACGTCCCCGGCCGGTCGACCTTCGCGATAGCCGACGCCGCCCGGGCCGCGGCCGACGCGCTCGCCGCCCGACGAGCGGCAGTGACAGAGGCCCGCCGGCTGCTGGCGACCCGCGAGCAGGGGTCGTCAGCAGATCACCCTTACCGGAAGGACGGCTGATCCGGCGCGGCAGAACCCGGCCCGCGTCAGGCCCCGCGATCGCCGACGTACGCGGCCGCGCCCATCGCGCACATCCGCAATACGACCTCGTGCGGCGTGCAGCCCCACGCCGCCGCGACGTCTTGCTCGGCCACGCCGTCGCCGAGCAGGGCCACCTCATCCCCCACCCGGTCTTCCGGCCCGCACTCGACGAAGGCCGACTGCATGCCGACCTCCAGTAGCCGGGTGCGGCGGCCGTTGACGACGCACGGGCCGGCCCGTAGGCCGTGGGAGTACCCGGCCAAAATCACGCCGTGGCGGGGCGCGGAGAACCCGGTGTACCCGGCCGGGCCGTTGGAGTCGGTCACCTCGACGAGCCGGGCGGCGGTGCGGACCGCCCCTCGGTACAGGGCGAGCCCGGGGCGGACGGCGTCGAGGGCGGCGGCCGGGTCCTGTTCGATCAGGGCGGTGCCGGCGGCGTGGAGCTTGGGCACCTTGCCCCGCAATGCGGCGGTGAGGGCGACGGCCTGGTCGGGGCGGGTCGCGTGGGTGAACGCCTCGCCGATCGCCCCGCCGGCGGCCGCCAGCACGGCGTCGATGCCGGCGGCGTCCGTCACCGGCAGGCCGAACCGCTGCTGGCCGGTCTCTACGGATAGGATCGGGGACGCCTTGGCGAGGGCCGCCGCGACGTCGGGGGACCAAACGGCGGGTTGCACCTTGTGGACGAGGTAGTCGGCGGGGTCGTGGCTCTCGGCCCAGAGGGCGATCGTCCGGCGCCCGGTCGACCGCAGGTCGTACGCGACCGCCTCGGCCAAGTCGAACACGTAGAACCCGTCGACGAGGTCGGCGAGGGTCTTCGCGACGGCGGCTGCGCCGAGCCCGTAGGCGTCAGCCTTGACGACCGCGATGATCGGCACGCCGGCCGCCGCCCGCACCGCCTCGGCGTTGCGGCGAACTCTCGTTAGATCGATACGAACCGTCGCGTGGCGACTCGGGGGCATGGACGCGGAAATGAACCGATCCGCGGGGGGAAGGCAAGGGCACAGTGGGTGCCGTGGAGTAGGACACTCGGGATTCAGCGCCGAGGAGGTTAGGGCGAACCCCGTTTTGCGCCAGGACTGCGGGGCTGGCGCCAAAACGGGTGGGTCTCGAGGACGCGGACGCATCACGATCGCGCGCGGGCCCGTTCCATACTCAATCGCGTCGACGGAGCGGACTTGCCTGCCG
>JAQGHJ010000693.1 GCA_028288905.1 Phycisphaerales bacterium
CGTCGTCTACCAACTTTACCGGCTGCTCCTCGACCCGCCGTCCGGGTGGAACGAGTGGAGCGACGACCTCCTCGACAAAGCACCGGCCAACCTTCAACTTTACCGGGCAGGCGTGACCGCCGCCGCGGCCCTGACGCTCATCACGCTGCTGGCGTCGAACCTGACGGCCCGCAGTTCGCGGCGGAAGTGGTGGGTGATGCCGTTCGCCGCCACACTCGTCCTCCACCTGTTGCTCGGTGCCTGGTTGGTGCGGTCGTCGCCGACTCCCAAAATCGACGTGTTCGTGTTCCAGCAGGAGGGGGCCCGCGCCCTGCTGGCGGGGCGGAACCCGTACGCGGCCGACTACCCGGACATCTACGCCGGCACGAAGCAGGCCGACGACCGTGCGGTCTACGGGCAGGGGCTGTCGACCGGCGGCAAGCTGGCGTTCGGCTTTCCCTACCCGCCGCTGAGCCTCGGGCTGTCGACGCTCGGGTACGTCGTCGCCAAGGACCACCGGTACGCCCAAGCCGTCGCCCTCACGCTGGCGGGGGCGCTCGTCGCGTTCGCGCGGCCGGGGCGGTGGGGGGCGCTGGCGGCGCTGTTGCTGCTGTTCACCCCGCGGGCGTTCTTCGTCCTCGGGCGGGGGTGGACGGAGCCGTTCGTCGTCTGCCTACTGGCGCTGACGGTCGCCTGCGCTTACCGCCTGCCCCGGCTGTTGCCGGTCGCGCTCGGGCTGTTCCTGGCGAGCAAGCAGTACCTCGTCTTCGCCGCCCCCCTCGCCTGGCTGCTCGTGCCGAACCCGGCGGACGCGCGGGCCACCCTCAAGTTGATTGGCGGGGCGCTACTGGTCGCGGCGGCCGTCTCGCTGCCGCTGGCCCTGTGGGACTGGCCAGCCTTCTGGCGGTCGACGGTCACGGTGCAGCAGGTCTCGCCGTTCCGGGAGGACGCGCTGAGTTGGCTCGTCTGGTACTTCCACAAGACCGGCACGAAGCTCGACCACCTCGTCGCGTTCGCCGTCGCCGTCCCGGCGTTGGGCCTGGCGCTGTGGCGGTGCCCCCGCACGCCGAGCGGCTTCGCCCTCGGTCTGGCAGCGGTCTACCTGCCGTTCATCGCCTTCAATAAGCAGGCCTTCGCGAACTACTACCTGTTCGTGATCGGCACACTGGTCTGTGCGATCGGGACGCTGCGACCGGAGTCGGCCACCCCTCTCCAAACGACCAGTCCGACGACGTAACAGGTGTCCCGCGGGAGGGACGCGGTCGGTTGCTTCGCGGTTTCACTCCGTACACCGTGACATTCTCGCAAGCCCCATCGCCCGCCGCGCCGATGAAGTGCGGTGGGACATTATCGGACGACCCCCGTTGGACTCCTCGCGATCGTCGCCTCGATCGGTGTCGCCTTGCTTCTCCCCTCGACTGGTGCCGCCCAGCCGGCTCCGCCGGCCGAGCTCCGGCGGGTGATCCGGGCGTTCGACTTCGAGGAGCGGCGGCTCGGAAACGCCGAAGCCCTGCCGATGTACTGGACGAAGGTCGTCGGCCCCGGGTACCCGCACTACGTGAACGGCCGGCTGACCACCGACGCGGCCCACGGCGGGCGGTACAGCTTCCGGCTCGACCTCAACGGTGGGTCCGTCGCCTACCGGTACGCGGCCGACCGCATCCCGGTCCTGCCGGGGGCCCACTACCGGGTTGAGGGACAAGTCCGCACGACCGTCATGCCTCAGGCCCGGGCCCGGCTGTCGGGCTACCTCGTCGACGTCGACGGCCACCCGATCCCCGCCTCCGTCCGCCACACCGTCCCGTATGCGGCCGACGCCCCTGACGCCGAGTGGCGGCCGCTGGGCTTGGAACTGTCGGCAGATGACCCCAAGGCCGCCTACTTGGTGCTTGAGGTCGGGCTGCTCCAGCCGGCCGAGTACGCCGCCTCCACGCTCGGCCAGCGGGCCCTCAACGCCCAGGACGTTTACGGGACGGCATGGTTCGACGACCTGACCGTGTCCCAGGTGCCGCGTGTGGCGATGACCACCGACCGGCCCGGGAACGTGTTCGGCCGGGGCGACCCGATCCGGCTCACCGTCCGGGTAGATGACCGGTTTACCGACGACCTGGCCGCCCGGATCGTCGTCGCCGACGCCGACGGCCGGCCCGTCTACCAACAGACCGGGACGACCGACTTGGCCCGGGCCGAGCAGGTCGGCCCGGGCCGCAAGCGGCTGCGCCTGGATTTGCCCGAACTGCCGGCCGGGTGGTACCGGGCGACGCTGACCATGACGAGCCGCGGACAGCCGCTCGGCACTCAGGCGGTGGCGTTCGTGCAGCTGGCCGACGCCGCCACCCCCACCGTCCGCCCCGACCGCCGGTTCGGGTTCACCGCCACCGACCTGTCGCCCGAGGCGTGGGACACGCTGCCGGACCTGTTGCCGTCGCTGGCGGCGGGGCGCGTCAAGCTGGCCTTCTGGGGACCCCAGGGGGACGCCCTGGAGGCCGACCCGGCCAGGTTCGACGAGCTGCTCGACCGCCTGCAGGCCCGAGGCGTCGTGCCGACCGCGTCCCTGCTCGACCTGCCGCCGGAGCTGGCGCGTCGCCTCGCTCCAGAGGGGAACGTCGGGGTGACGGAGGCTCGGGGTGTCGGAGTGAAGGCGGGAGAGTCCCGTTCTTACCCCGACACCCCGATACCCCGACACCCCGACACTTCCCCTTCCTCCTGGCCCCTCCTCGCCCGCGCCGACCCGAAAGAGTGGCAGCCGCGGCTGGCGTTCCTGGTCTCGCGGCACGCGAACCACCTGGACCACTGGCAGCTCGGGCGGGACGGGGACGAGTCGTTCGTCACCGACCCGGACGCCCGGCGGGCGTACGACGCGGTGCGGGCGGAGTTCCGCCGGCTCGTGCAGCGGCCGGACCTGGCCATGCCGTGGCCGGCCTGGTACGAGCGGACGGCTGCCGCACCGGACTCGATCGCGCTATCCGTCCCAGCGTCGACCGTGCTGCCGAGCCAGGTCCCGCTGTACCTAAACGACGGCGGGGCGGTCGCCGGACGGTCAACCTCGGCCGCCACAGCAACGTCCTCGGCATCCGGGACGGCGGCACCGCCGCGGAACGTCTCCGTCAGCCTGTCCTGGCTCGACACCACCCGGTACGGCCGGGCCGAGCGGCTGCGGGACATGGCCCAGCGGGTCGTCCAGACGCTGGCCACGGGGGCCGGTCGGATCGACCTGCCGTTGCCGCTGGCCGTCCGGCGGGAGCAGGACCTGCTCGTGCCCGAGCCGGCCGAGGATCTGATCGTCCTCCGCACGATCGTCACGGCGCTCGCCGGGACGACGTACAAGGGGAAGGTGACGATCGCCGACGACGTCGAGGCGTTCCTGTTCGACCGCGACGGGCAGGGCGTGCTGGCCGTGTGGGACCGCGGCAACCGCCAGCGGGGCCGCCGGCAGCTCGACGTCGATCTCGGGGCCGACCCAAACATGATCGACCTGTGGGGCAACGCCACGCCGGTGCAGAAGGCGACGCGGACCGGTGGGGCGGCGGCCGGCGGGGCGGCGGTAGGCGGTTCAGCGTCCACCAACGGCCCGGCTGGCCGTAAGGTGACGCTGACCGTCAGCCGCACGCCGATGTTCCTCGTCGACATCGACGGGCAGCTGATGCAGACCCGGGCGAGCGTGTCGGTCGACCGCCCGCTGATCGAGTCGACGTTCCAGTCGCACACCCGCCGGCTGCGGTTCACGAACGGGTACCGGTCGCCCGTCACCGGGTCCGTCCGGCTCAAGCCGCCGCCGGGCTGGACGGTCAGCCCGGCCGTGCTGCCGTTCGCGCTCGGGCCGGGCGAGCGGTTCGAGCAGGACGTGACGCTCGAGCTGCCGTACAACACGCTGGCCGGCCCGCGGACGATCGACGCCCAGTTCATCCTCCGGGCGGCCGGCGGCGACGTGGCCTTCGCCGTCCCGGTCGGCGTGTCGCTCGGGCTCAGCGACGTGGCGACCCAAACGGTTGCCGTCCGCGACGGCGATGCCGTCGTCGTGCTTCAGACGATCACGAATTACGGGGACAAGCCGATCGACTACACCGCGTACGCGATCCTGCCCGGCCAGCCCCGGCAGGAGCGGCTCGTGACGGCGCTGGCGGCCGGGCAGGCGACGATGAAGCGGTACAAGTTCCCGGCCGAAGGGCTGAAGGCGGGGGCAAAGGTCCGGGCGGGAATCAAGGAGACGGCGGGGATGCGGATTTTGAACGACGAAGTGGTGGTGCAGTGACGGGTGCCGCTACGCTTCGGTCGGGTGCCCGCCCGGTGTCGGGGCTCCCACGGCGAAGGCACTCCGCACGTCCGACAGATTCACTTCGGTTTCGGCGAAGAAGTCGATGAACTCGTCATGGCTGAAGAACGCGTTGACGTAGTCCGCCTCCGTGAGGACGTAGCCGCCCCAACCGTTCAGCATGGCCGCTTGCAGGAACGTGGCCATGTCTTCCGTTTCGTGTGCCAGGAAGAGGTGGCCGGGCGCCTCTTCCAGCAACCGCGCGTCGCGATAGCTCTGACGCAGTCGGTAGTAAAGGTGTAAGTTTTCGCTACTCGGCCAAATGCCCCACTCCGTGATCCAGAGCAAGGCGGGAAGCCGGTGGGTTAGTGAGGTGACGATCCAGTTGGCGAAGGAGTAGACGCGGTGCGGCTCCGCAGGGTAACGCACCCGCTCCGCACTAACGCCCGGAATCGAATCCGGTTTCCGTCGCTCCCGCCCGGCCAGCCACCCCTCGCACTCTTGCCCGGAATAGAAGCGCATGCCGCCGCCTTGGTGGATCAGCCCCGGCCGGATTGACCTCAAAGCACCTCGGTCGCCCGCGGGTAGCTCCCGAGCACCGTCAGTTGCAGGCAGTGCTGCCGGGCGTCGTCGATCGCGGCGAGCATCCGCGCGTCCTCGCCGTGGCCCTCGGCGTCGATGAAGAAGTAGTACTCCCAGTTCACCTTCTTGCTCGGCCGCTTCTCGATGTCGGTGAGGTTGATGCCGCTGTTCTTGAAGACGTCGAGCA
>JAQGHJ010000742.1 GCA_028288905.1 Phycisphaerales bacterium
CGGGCCGCACATCTCCAGCACCTTGCCGGGCTTGATCACCTGCACATGGCCCCACAGGTGGCCGGCGCCGTCGCCGAGGTCGCGAAACCAGCGGCCGCCGGGGAACGCCTCGAACGTCATCTTCATCGTCCTGCCCGGCTCGAACTCGGTGCCCGGGCCCATGTGGTGCAGGAGCGACTCCCACACGACGTCTGGCGCCGCGGCGATGGTCTCGGTCTTGGCGATGCGAAGCGTCTGCACGTCCTGCTCAATCGTGGTCACGTCGGGGCTCCTCGGATGTGTTGGGGGTCGGGAGGTCGCGGGCGCGCCGCTCGGCGCGCTCCTTGATGCTGGTCAGCTGGTGCGTCCAGAACCGCTCGAAGCGGGCGGCCCACTCGTGGACGGCGCGGATCCCCTCGCCGTTTACCCGGTAGAACCGCTGCCGGCCACGCTTTTCGAGCGACACGAGGCCCACCCCCTTTAGAACGGCCAGGTGCTTGGAGACGACCGGCTGGGGCAGGCCGAGCGAGACGACGAGCTCATTCACCGGGCAGCCCGCCCCCGGGTAGCGGGCGAGCGTCTCCAGCACCTGCCGCCGCTTCGGCTGGGCGATCGCTTCGAACGGGTCGGACGAGACGGTCCGGCGGGCCATGCGAGCATCCTATTCCGTAAATGGAATATATCAAGCGTCAAATTACTTTTGGAACATCCGAATGCCGTTGAGAGGCGGCCTTGATCTATGCCGACGGGTAGCGATTTAGTTGCCGAGCCACGTGGTCCGTGCCGGCCGAAGCCGGATGGCACGGGTCGAACGGGTAAGCTTCCGTCAGTGGGTCGGCGCTTCGGACCTACCCCGCCCTGAGCGGCGATTCCCGAAGGTAACCACTGGGACGGCACCCGGCCCGCTACCCGGCACGGGTACGGGCTTTTTTGATATGCCCTTTTTTCGATGTGGTTATGGTTCCGCGTCGACCACGCCCCGCGACCGGTCCACTTGGCCGGTGCGCGACGGACGGCGTCACTTCGCGTTCGCGAACGCCTTCTCGGCTGCCGCCAGGTGTGTCTTGGCGTCGGCGAACGCCTCGTCGGACGTCCGCTTCAGGACGTCGGCCAAGAGCTTGCTTGCGGACCCGCCCACGGACTGCCGCCCTCGGTCGATCGCGGTCTCGTAGGCGGAAACGGCTTGGCCGAGCGCGTCGTTGGCTTCCCTGTAGCCACGGTCCCGTTGCACCCGCTCGACGCGCTCGCCGGCCGCCCGGGCGTCCGCCAGTCGGGCCGCTAGTGTGTCGTACGTCGCGCCCGCGTCGCGGTCGGCCTGGACGCGGCGCACCGCGTCGAGGTACCGCCCGAGCCCGGCCTTCGGCGTGCCGACGAGGCCGCCCGAGGCGAAGTACCAGCCGGCCGCCACTACGGCGACCACGACGACGGCCGCGAGCGTGACGACCTTCCGGCGGGGGGGCGCAACGGGCCCGGCCGGTACGGGGCGGGCGGCGGTCGGCGGAGGGGACGTCAAGGATGCGATGCTACCGCCGCACAAGCGGCCGGCAAGCGACGCCGATGGCGAAGCCGGTTCCACCCCGGCCGGCCCCGACGGGGCGGCCCGGCCGGTCACGCGGATGACCTGGCAAACTACCGCGGGCGGGCGGCCGCCACCGACTCCTCCCCGGCCGCCGCCGGCGGCCACGCCAGCCGGTGTCGAGCCCGGTTAAACGCCCGGGCGGCCCGCCGCTCGGCCTCGCGGTTGGCCCGGGCCTCGGGGGCCAGCCGGTCCCACCCCTTGCGGTGTCGACGGGGAACGGCGATCCCGTCCGGCCCCTGCCGGCAGAGCACGGGGGACGAGGTCTTGGGGTCGCGCAGCTCGAGCAAGCGGTACTTCATCTTCATGTGGCGGTTCTCCGGTGCCGCAGTATTCCCCCGGTCGGCGCGCCGGGCCGGCGGCGCGGGGAACCCGCAGTGGCGAGGGGTAGACCCGCCGGGGCCGCCCGGGCTTCCCGCAAGGGTTTTCGAGGGGCTAAAGGGGGCCGCACAGACCTGTGAGACGAAGGACTGGATACCCATGGAGGGTGCGGGCATTTCAGGCTGACGACCAGCATGTGGTCTGGCCGCAACCGCCACGGGCGGCGTAGCGATGCGCTCCCATTCCGGCCGCTCCCGCACTCAACCCAACGGCCGGTCGCCCTTCGCTTTCGCCGCCGGGCCCGCCCTCCGACAGCCCCGGTCAGTCAGCCGGCCGCCGTCGACCCTAGGATGTCCCCACCATGCAATACAAACACCTCGGCCGCACCGGTCTGAAGGTCAGCCCGCTGTGCCTCGGGACGATGAACTTCGGCCCCCAAACGACCGAGCCGGACGCCTTTGACATCATGGACCGGGCACTGGCCGAGGGGATCAACTTCTTCGACACGGCCGACGTGTACGGGTGGGTGAAGGGCGAGGGGGTGACCGAGCAAATCATCGGGCGGTGGTTCGCCCTCGGGGACCACCGCCGCGACCGGGTCGTGATCGCGACGAAGGTGTTCGGCGGCATGCAGCCGGACGGCAAGCCGGACGTGAACAAGGGAAACGGGCTCAGCGCCCGCAAGATCCTCAAACAGTGCGAGGCGTCGCTGCGGCGATTGCAGACCGACTACCTCGACCTGTACCAGATGCACCACGTCGATCGGGCCTGCCCGTTCGACGAGGTCTGGCAGGCGTTCGAGACGTTGGTGGCCCAAGGCA
>JAQGHJ010000572.1 GCA_028288905.1 Phycisphaerales bacterium
TGCATCCCCTCTTCCATGCCCAGCCACCCGAGCATCTTGATCGTCCAGTCGCCGGCGAACACGCGCATCAGCTCGTCCTCGAGGCTGACGTAGAACCGGCTGCTGCCCGGGTCGCCCTGACGGCCGGACCGCCCGCGGAGCTGGTTGTCGATCCGCCGGGCCGTGTGCCGCTCGGTCCCGATCACGTGCAGCCCGCCGACCGCCTTCGTGTCCGGCGTCAGGTGGAACACGGTCGCCAGCGCGTCCTCCGGCCCCTCCTCGCTATTCGCCCCGGTGCTGTCGACGACGAGCGCCTTACCCGTGCCCCGCTGCGTCAGCGTGTACTTGCCCTCGCCGCCGTCGGCGGGCTTCCCCGTCACGTCCCACACGGTCTCGGGGGCGAGCTTGATGTCGGTCCCGCGGCCGGCCATGTTCGTCGCGATCGTCACGTTCCCGACGGTCTCGCCGTGGGCGTTCTGGTGCGTCCGCCCGGCCAGCAGCACGATCGCCGCCTCCCGCTCGTGGAACTTGGCGTTCAGCACCTCGTGCTCGACCCCGTACTTCTTCGTCAGCATCGCGCTGAGCCGCTCGCTCTTCTCGACGCTCGTCGTCCCGACCAGCACCGGCCGGCCGGCGTCGGCGAACAGCTTGATCTCCTCGATGATCGCGTCCCACTTCTCCTGCTCCTTGCGGTACACCCGGTCCTGGCTGTCGAGCCGGACGACCTTCCGGTTCGTCGGGATCGTCACCACCTCCAGGCTGTAGATCTTCGTGAACTCTTCGGCCTCGGTCTGGGCCGTCCCGGTCATGCCGCTCAGGGCCCGGTACAGCTTGAAGAAGTTCTGGAGCGTGATCGTGGCGAGCGTCTGCGTCTCCTCCTTGATCTTCACGTTCTCCTTGGCCTCGACGGACTGGTGCAGCCCGTCCGACCACTGCCGGCCGACCATCTTCCGGCCGGTGTACTCGTCGATGATGATCACCTCCTGCTCGCCCGTCCGCGGGCTCCGCTCGACGACGTAGTCCTTGTCCCGCTCGTACACGACGTGGGCCCGCATCGCCTGCTCCATCAGGTGCGGCCACTCGACGTTGTTCCCGACGTAGAAGCTCCCGACCCCGGCGAACTCCTGGGCCCGGGCGATGCCCTCGTGCGTCAGGTGGGCGCTCTTGCGGTCCCACTCGATCTCGTAGTACTGGGTCAGCCCGTCCTTCTTTGCCTCGGCCTCGGCCAGCTCGGCCTCGGCCTTCTCCCGCCGGGCGATCGCGGCGGCCTTCTCGGCCTTGTCCGCCGCCTTCTCCAGGTCCCCCTCGGCCGACTTGATCGCCCGCTTGGCCGCCCCGACCTGCTTCTCGACGGCCGTCCACGGCTTGTTCAGCTCGATGATCCGCCGCGCCACCTTCGCCGCCGCCACGTACTTCGGGGCGTCGTCGTGGGCCGCCCCGGAGATGATCAGCGGGGTCCGGGCCTCGTCGATCAGGATGCTGTCGACCTCGTCGACGATCGCGAAGTCGAGCGGGCCCTGCACCTGCTGGTCCCGGCTCGCCTTCATGTTGTCCCGCAGGTAGTCGAACCCGAACTCCGAGTTCGTCCCGTACGTGACGTCGCACTCGTACATCCGCCGGCGGTCGTCCCCGCCCGGGTCCATGTCCGACTGGATGAACCCGACGCTCAGCCCCAGGGCGTTGTACGCCGGCATGATCCACGACGCGTCCCGACGGACGAGGTAGTCGTTCACCGTCACGACGTGGCAGTGGTACCCCTCCAGCACCCGCAGGAAACAGGCGAGCGGGGCGACAAACGTCTTGCCCTCGCCGGTCGCCATCTCGGCGATCCGACCCTCGTACAGCACGAGCCCGCCGATCATCTGCACGTCGAACGGCCGGGCCCGGAACGGCGGCCGGCTCTCCGGGTACGCCGCCCGAACCGCGTCGTACAGCGCGACCGGGATCTGCACGGTCTGCCACGGCTGACCCGAAGCGATCAACCCCTGCTGGATGCCCTCGAACGTCGCCCGGGCCTCCGGAGTTAGCTTGCCCGGGTCGAACGAGATGTTCATCTCGTTCTCCTCCGGGTTGAAGATCTGTCGGAGCCCGATGTTCCGGTCCATCGACTCCCGCAGGATCGCCAGCGCTTCGGCCCGGATGTCCTCGCTCTTGAGGGTGGGCTTGGACCGGGTGGCCGGGTCGCCGACGAGCCCCGTGTGCAGTTCCAGCACGCGGGCCCGGAGCTGCTCGTCCGTCAGCTTGCGGACGTTCTCCTCCTCGGCGTTGATCTGGTCGACGATCTTCCAGTACCGCTTGAGGAGGCGGTCGTTCCGGCTGCCGAACATCTTGACGAGGATCTTGCCGACGTTGAAGTCCATGGGAGGGTCCGAAGGAAGGGGGTCGTGAATCGGGGGACGGAGGTCGGAAAACGGGACCGCCGCGGCGGGTCGGGCGACGGCTTCCCGCGGCACGGGTTTGCAACCCGTGCGTCCCGAACGCAGATCGGGACGGTTGGACAATAAAAAGGGAACAAGGCGTACGGGTTGAAAACCCGTGCCGCGCGGGAGGGCACCGCCACACCTCAGGCGCGTGCGGCGTCGAAACCGGGGGCCGGCGGCGGCAGGCGGAACTGGAAGGGGGAGGCGGGCGAGTGGAGGGCGTCAGCTGACTGGTCGGCGAGAACGACCGGCCCCCGGGCGGCCGGGCGGCCGGGGCCGACGGGCTGGCGGGCCAGGGCCACGTCGGCCGACGAGCCGAGCGTCCGGGACAGCCCGCGGATAATGCGGGC
>JAQGHJ010000883.1 GCA_028288905.1 Phycisphaerales bacterium
GTTTCGGGTGACAAGCCGGCTTTCACGACAGCCTCCGGCACCGTGCGAAGTGCCCACCGACCCCGAGTCCGCGCGTGCAGGTCTTGAGGCTTATTTCGTACCCTGGCTCGCCCTATATAGATTGCAGAATTCGCGCAAATCTCGGTTCGGCCCGTCTGTGACACGGACTTCCAGTCCGTGCGGGTACGTCCTGCCGCCCTGCTCCAAAGCGAACCCATCGCCGTTGCTAACCTACCTGCACGGGTTGGAAACCCGTGTCACTGACGGGCGCCTTTGCTGGTCCACCGGCATTCGCTGCACGACCGGATCACCGGTGGCGTGGCGTGCATTCCGCGCGGCTGTCGGCCACCCTCGACAACGCCGCGGCTGGGGCGGACGATGCCGCCGATGCTGCTTTCGCGCCGTCAGACCTTGGCCCTGTTAGCGTCGGCCGTGGTCGCGCCGCGGCGGGCTGGCGGGCAGGTCGGGCCGCCGGCCCCCGCTGCCAAGACGAAGCCCGCGTTGCCCGTCGCCACGACCGCGCCCATCGCCGCTGCCCCGTCAGTTGTCGCGGTGCGAGGCCCCTGCGACGCCCTCTTGGCGGCCGCGATCCGGTCGCCGTACGGGTGGGGGTGGGCTGAGGGCGAGCCTGGCATCGACCTGACGAAAGTGCGGCCGCGGGGCGGGCCGCCGGTGGTGGACGCGGAATTGACGGCCGTCGCCGGGCTCGTGCTCCACCTGGCCGGCGAGGCGGCGGACGAGCCGAAGTACCTAGCGGCGGCTGTCGAGGCCGCCCGCGCGGTGCTGGCGGTGCAGGCGCGGTCGGGGCAGGTGCGGGCCCGGGGGGTGATGGGCGCGTTCGGCGGCAAGGAGGACCCCGCCGAGCTGCCGGACCGACGGCCGGCCCGCCGCGGGCTGGCGCTGCTGCTGACCGTGCTCGATGCCCAAGCGGACCAGCCGGACCCGCGGCTGAAAGGGCCGGCCCAGCGGGTCGCCCACTGGCTCGCCGGGCAGCAGACCCACATCGGCGGGTGGCCGACGCTGTACCCGCCCGGTGCTTCGAAGGGTCGGGGCGTCCGGCTCGTGCGGCTCGACGACCCGGACGCCCGCGACTCGACCCTCGCCCTGCTACTGGCCGGCGAGGTGCTCGCGGACCGCGGGCTCCGCCCGTACGTCGACCGAGCGGCGGATCACCTGGTCACCATCCGCCTGACGGCCGGCCGGCCGCCGACGAAGGCGTTGTGGCCGGCCGCATGCAAGCTCGACGGCGATTCGAACACCGGGCAGCTCGACCTGCCGCCGGCCGTCGACCTGCTCGGGACCCGGTACGCGGCCGAGGCACTGCTGGCGGGCCTCCTCGTGACGTTCGAGGCCGGCCGGTACGACGCCCCGCTACGGGAGGCCCGCGACGCGCTGTCCGGCCTCCCGCGGACGGCCGGCGGCGGGTGGCACCGCCGGTACGACCTACAGCTGCGGCCGTCCGTCCCGCGACCCGACACCCGGCCGGCGGAAGGCGTCTTCACGCCACCCCCGCCCCCGCCTGCCGCGCTGCCGAACCCGCGGCCGGCCGAGCTGCTCGCCCGCCTCGCCCGGGCCTCCGAGGTGGGCGGCAAGCGGCTGGCCGAGGAGATGTCCGCCCGCGTCCCGCTCCGCCGCCGGCTGGCGCTGGCGGCGTCCGGGCTCGCGCCAGACGCCCTGCTGCTCGACGACCCCGCCGCAGGCCGCCTGCCGACCTTGGTGGCGGACGGCGAGCCCCTGGGTCCGAGCGCTGCGATCGTGGCGGAGGTGTGGCGGGCGCTCGAGTCGCCCACCGTCCGTTGAGGCGTGACGGGGATCACCCACCGGAGTTGCCTACCGGCTCCGGGTGCCTTGGGCTGGCTTGCCCGACTGTTCGTGGTGGCTCCGTGCCCGCGGGTCCGTCCGACCTTCGCCACGGGCAGCGGCGTACCGCAGCCCCTGGCAGCCACGCCAAGCGTTCAGTCAGGTCTGCACCCACGGTCCCGCCACCAGTCATCCACCTCCATGCCACCCACCCCGCTCCGCCTCTCGTTCCTCGGCTTCAACCCCTTCGGCGGGGGGTACGACGGACGGGGGTTGATCGACGCGGGGGCGGACCGCACGTTCGCGTCGCTCGATACGCTCGGTGCGATGCGGCTCGTCCGCCGGCACTTCGGGCTCGGCAGCCGCCCGAAAGGGGGGCACGCTTCGGTCCTTCGGACGATTGCGACTGGCGAGGCCGCGTTCGACCTTCGGATCACCGGGTACAGCTTCGGCGGGTGGAGCGCGCTTCAACTCGCCCACGCTCTGGCCCCATTCGGGCGGCGGCTGAGGGTTCGGATCGGGCTCGTCGACCCGGTCGGCACGTTCCGCCCGGCCCGGGCGTGGCGGGTCGGGCTGGGGAAGGGCGTTGCCCCGTGGTGGCCGGTCGGCGGGGCGGCGTACGCGACCCGGCCGCCGCACGTCGTCTGGGCCGAGAACGTGTACGAGACCCACGGGCTGGTCGCACGGACGAACGGCGGGACCGGGCGGCGGAAGCCGTACCCGGCCCGGTGGTTCGCGTCCGGGCCGGTTGCGGGGTTTGACAACCGGGACGTGACGGCCGAGGTGTCGACGGCAGCCGGGCACATTGAGGTGCTCGAACGGTACGGCCAGGCCGTGGCGGCGGCGACTTTCGCGGAGGCGTGAGGATTCGCGAGTGGGTCGCGGAGGGCCTGTCACCGAGGGGGTTCACCTCTCCCTCCGGGAGAGGTCGTCGCGGCGCAGCCGCGGCGGGTGAGGGCGACCGTGTAGACGGTCTCCTGCTATCGCAGGCCGGTGGTTCGGCGATCACGGAGTCACCTCGACGTTCACCCTCACCCCAACCCTCCCCGGGGGAGAGGGGGTCGGAGGGGAGCGTCCATCGAAGGCGGCCTTACCTACGCGAGACCCGTCCTCAGAACGTCGCCTCGAACGCGTGCGGCGTGTGTCGGATGATCGGCTCCCGTCCCTGCGGCCAGACGATACCGACCACGTCGAATCGGGCCGGCGGCTGGGGGACGCCGTACCGGCTCAGGTACACCTTGCCGGCCTTGGTCAGCTGGTGCTGCTTGGCCGCGTTCACCTGGTCCTCGGGGGCCGGGTCGTCGTACGAGCGAGTCTTGACCTCGACGAACACGATCGTCTTGCCGTCCCGGGCGACAATGTCGATCTCGCCGGTCTCGCACCGGAAGGTGCGGGTGATGATCTTGTACCCGCGGTTCCGCAGGTACCGGGCGGCCAGGTTCTCGCCGCGGTCGCCCATGGCGTCCGACGCCTTGGTGCCGCGGGCGGACCCGAACAGGTTGCGAAACCAATCCATCATGGGGTTTGCTCGCACCGCGACGAAGGCCCCGTGCCGGCCATTCCGGCCCGCGCGTCGCCCGACCTCGAACGATCTGACGGGAAGTACGACCGCGCCCGTCACCGCGTGGGCGTGGTCCCGGCGGGACGCCGAACATTCTACGGTCGGCCCGGAAGGGCGACAGCCCCGCCGCCGGCAGATTTGCTCGGCGGCCGGCGCGGGCGGCGCGCCCGTGCCCGCGTGGCCGACGCAGACCACGCGACCGCCGGGGAGCGTGCAAGGCCGGCTCCGCGCACGAGAGAGCCCCGGCGGTCCGCCGCGTGTCGCGGACCGCCGGGGCTCTCGGCCTTCGCGTTACCGGGACCCGCCCCGTGCGGCGGGGACGGGCCCGGCCGATCACTCGGCGGCGGGCTTGGCGGCGTCCTTCTTGACGACCCGCTTCTCGGCCAGCCGGGTGGCCTTGCCGACCCGCTCGCGGAGGTAGTACAGCTTGGCCCGGCGGACGCGGGCGCTCCGCTTCACCGTCACGCTCGCGATCAGCGGCGAGTGGAGCGGGAAGATCCGCTCGACGCCCTCGCCGTTCACGATCCGCCGGACCGTGAACATCGCGTTGATCCCGCGGCCCCGCCGCATGATCACCGTGCCGGCGAACACCTGCGTCCGCTCCTTCTCGCCCTCGACGATCCGCGTGGCGACGTCGACCGTGTCGCCGATCGCGAACTCCGGCGGCTTCTCGCGGAGGCTCGTCTTCTCGGCGTGGTCCAGCAGTGGGTTTACCATGACTCTGTCTCCCGGTCTTGACGACCTGTAAGGCCTTCCCGGCCCGTAACCCCTCGTCGTCCCGACCGCCCGGCCGACAGGCGGCATGGCGGTCGACGCTCTCGGGGGGCTGATGACCGGTCGTGCCGGCAGAGCAGCCGAACTTGGGCGGGCGCGCCACCGGGGCACGCCCGCGCTGACTACCTTGCGGTGCCGCGGTCCGCGTACGCCTGCCACAAGTCGGGCCGGCGCTCCCGCGTCCGCTGCTTCCGCTGCTCCAACCGCCAGGCGGCGATCTTCGCGTGGTTGCCGCTCAGCAGGACGTCCGGGACGACCATGTCCCGGAACTCCCGCGGGCGGGTGTACTGTGGGTACTCCAACAATCCGTCGGCGAACGACTCGTCGTGCGCCCCGGTCTCGGCCCCGAGGGCCCCGGGCAGCGTCCGGACGACGGCGTCGACGACCACCATCGCCGCCAGCTCGCCGCCGCTGAGCACGTAGTCGCCGAGGCTGACCTCGGTCGGCTTGAGCCCGTCGATGATCCGTTCGTCGAACCCCTCGTAGTGCCCGGCGATCATCAGCAGCCGGGGCTCGGCGGCCAACTCGAGCACGAGAGCCTGGTCGAGCCGGC
>JAQGHJ010000928.1 GCA_028288905.1 Phycisphaerales bacterium
ATCCCGCGCCGACGCCGCCACCAGCGCGGAGTGGGTGGCACGCGTCGCGAGGCGGGTCAGAGCTTCAGGAATTCGGTTCGGTACTTCGGGGCGAGCGCCTCGGCCTTCGCCTTGAGCGCCGCCTGGCCGGCCGCGTCGAGCGCGGGGGCCGGGGCCGTTCGGCTCGCGACGGGGATGCCGACCTCCAGGAAGAACGCCTCCTGACCGGCCGGGGCGCACGTGCACAGCAGCCGGGCGGGGCGGTCGGCCGCGTTCCGGAACGCGTGCGGGGCGTTGGCCGGGACGTGGACGGTCTCGCCGGCCCGGACCGGCGTCGTCGCGCCGCGGAACGTGACGTCGATCTCGCCGTCGAGGACGGAGAACGTCTCCTCGAAGTCGTGCCGGTGCGGCGGCGGCCCGCCGCCGGGCGGGACGTGCATGTCGATCAGGCAGTACCGGCCGGCCGTGTCCGCGCCAGCCAACAGGATCGTGTAGGTGTTGCCGGCGACCGCGACGTGCCGCAGCCGGGCGTCCGCTTCCGGGCGGGCGAGCGTGGACTGGCGGTGGGGGTCGTCCGCCGGGATCGGCCGGGTGGACGTTACCGAGGAGGGCGGTTGGACTGCCATGCGTGGGTTGCTTCCTTGACCTGTCGGACCCGCCGTCGCCCGGCACCCGCGCGCCTGGCGTCGTCACACGTCGAGCCGTTACACGTCGAAGAGGTCGCCGACGCGGACGGAGAACCCGGGCAGCACGTTGCCGCCGTCCAGGGTGTCGTCGGGCCCGAGCGAGCGGAACGCGTCGGGGCCGTCGTACACGCGGACGGTCCGGGTCGGCGGGTCGGCGAGCCAGGCGAGGCGGACGCCGTTGTCGAAGTACTCCCGGAGCTTGAGCCGCATCTCCTCGGCCGTGTTGCTCGGGCTGAGCACCTCGACCGCCAGCGCCGGGGCGAGCCGCGGGGCGGGGTCGTCGGCGGGGATCCGGCCGCCGGGCAGGTCCGCGCGGCGGAAAAATGCGACGTCGGGCATGCGGACGTTGCCCATCAGCATCCGGATCATTCCCTGCTCGCCGGCGACGAAGCCGAGGTCGGCCGGCTCCACCACGTTGCTGAGGCGCCGGATGATCCGCGCCGCGATAATGCTCTCTCGCAACCCCACCGTCTTCTCCACTAGGGTACCGTCAATCAACTCCACCCCGCGGTTCTCGTGGTGGGACAGGCGGACCACGTCCGCGACAGTGGCCGTGCCCGGCGGCGGGTCGACGAGGATGCGGTGAGGCGGGACGTCCCCGAGCGACCGGAGCCACTCGGCGGCGGTCCGCGGCCGCGGGGCGGCGGGCGGGAGGGCGGGCGGGGTGGAGGCGAGGACGGCGGTCACGCGGCCAAGCATAGCCGACGACGGGCCGGCGCGGAACGAAAAGGGGCCCCGCCGATGGTTGATCGGCGGGGCCCCGCAAACGTTTTCTACTGTGCGGCCCACGCTTAGCGGCTCACGCGAACGTGAACGGCACGGTCGTCAAGGTCTGGCCGTCGGTCGCGTTCGCCGCCCCGAGCACCGACGACGCCAGCCGGACGATCATCGTGTAGTTCCCCGCCGCGAACGGGGCCGGGAGGGCGGCCGGCAGCGTGAACTTCAGCTTCATCGCCTTCGTCTGCCCGTTCTTCACCGATAGCTTCGCGCCGGAGATGCTCGTCAGGGCGAACGAGCTGCCGGGGTTCGTCGTGCCGTCGGTGGACCCGATCAGTTCCAGGTTGACCGTACCCTTGGCCGGCACGTTGCCGGCGTTGGTCACCGGGATCGTCACCGCGCTCTTGCCGCCGAACGCGAACGTGGCGGCGGACACGGCCCCGGCCGTCAGCGACACCCGCGGAGTCTCGACCCGGACGATCTTGCTGCTGACCGCCACGGCCGGGCCGGCCCCGTTGAACGTCAGGGACGCGAGCAGGTTGCGGTCGGCGTCGGCGGCCGAGGCCCCGAACGTCACGTTCACCTTGATCGACTTCGTCTGCCCGGCCTTGAGCTTCACGCCCTTGGCGAGCGACCCGAGTGCCAGGTCGCCGCTGTCGACCGCCCCGTCGGTCGACGCGAACAGCGACCCGGCCAGCTGCCCGCTCACGGCGGCGGCGGACGTGTTGGTGACCACGAGCGTCACCTTGCCCTTGCCCGTCTTGGTGCCGCCGACGACCGTCGCCGGCAGCGTGCTGCCGTCGAGGGCGGTGGACAGCGGCCCGGTGACGGCCGGGGCGGCGGCCGCGAGTGTGGAGGTCCCGTCGCCCGGCGTCCCGCCGACGACCGGCGGCACCGTCGGCGGCACGGTGGGGGGGACGGTCGGCGGAACCGTGGGCGGAACCGTGGGCGGGACCGTCGGGGGCACGGTCGGCGGCACGACCACCGGCGGGACCGTCGGCGGCACGACGACCGGTGGCGACGACGCCGGGCTGATCGTCCCGGTCAGGTTGAAATTGAATGGGTTTCGCGTCGCGTCGTTGTTCACGATCGCCAGCTCGCCGGACGGACTGCCGGCCGCCGTCGTCGCCATCGCGACGGTGAACGTGTCCGTCGCCCCGGGGGCGAGCGACGCGACGAGCGGCTCGGTCACGGCGAACCCGGCCGGCACGGTCGGAGCGGACAGGGTCAGGGCGGCCGTCCCGGCGTTGCGGACGGTGAACGTGCGGGTCGGGGTGGCGGCCCCGGCGGCCACCGTCCCGAAGCTGACGCTGCTCGACCCGTCCGTTAGCGTCGTGTCGCCCCGCACCACCTCGATCGACGGGGCCGGGGCGGCAGTCACCGTTCCGGCGACCGGGAAGTTGAACGGGTTCTCGTTCGAATCGTTCGTGACGAACGTGATCTCGCCCGTCTTCGCCCCGACGGCGGCCGTGTCCAATGCGACGGAGAACGTGTCGGTCGCCCCGGCCGCCAGCGGCCCGACCAAGGGCTCGGTCAGCGTGTACCCGGCCGGCACGCTCACCGCCCCGAGCGTCAGGTCGATGAGTCCGTCGTTCCGGACGGTGAACGTCTTCGTCGGGGCGGCCGACCCGGCCACCACGCTGCCGAAGTTGACCGGCGTCGCCGCCCCGTCGGCGACGGCCGACCCGCCGTCCAACACCGTCACCTCCGGCGACAGCAGGACCGGCGGGTCGAAGATCACCAGCCCGAACACATTCCCGGACACCGAGAAGTTGTACGGGCTCTTGCCGAACGCGTTCGTCGGCAGCGTGACGGTGCCGGCCTTGGCCCCGTCCGACCCGGTCAGCAGCTTCACCGAAAACGTGGTGCTGACCCCGGGGGCGATGGTGGCGGCCGGGTTGGTGACGACCTGGAACGCCCCGGTGGTGACAGGCGTCCCGAGCGTCACGGTCAGGTCGCCGGTGTTGGTGACGGTAAATGTCCGCGTCGCACCCGCCCCGAACTGGAACGCCCCGCCGAACGCCGTGCCCTCGGCGTCGCTCGGGGTGGCGTCGCCGTCGGGGACCGTCGTCCCGTTGTACTTCACCGTGACGTCCCGCAGGAAGAACGGCGGGAGCACGATCGGGGGAACGACCGGCGGCAGCACGGGCGGCACGATCGGCGGGAGCACGATCGGCGGGACGAGCGGGGAGATCGGCAACAGGGGCGTCAGCAGCGGGACTGACTGGACGGCGAACGAGTGGGCCGGGTCCGCCGCCAGATGCTCCGCCCCGAGCCCCGGGCCGACGCCGCCGCCGGAGAACAGGGCCCGGCCCTCCAGCGCCTCGGTGACGCAGCACCGCGCCCGCAGGTCCGTGCCGACATGCGGGGCGGCCGCGGTGGCCGAGCGGACGACACGGCTGGCCGGGGCCATCGTCCGGGAGGAGACGCGGGCGGAGATGGGTTGGTTCTGCATGGGATCGCCTGACGTGAGGAGGGACGGGTTCGGGAGCCGGCCAACGCCCCGCACGCCGCGTCGGTCACCCGTGCGGGCAACGGCGGGGGGCACCAGGTCGGCTCATCGAGTCACCACACGTCAGGATGATGCTGCGAGATCGGATCGCAAACTATTGCCCTAATCGAGTCTGACCGACTCCGGCCGCCTCCGGAAGTCCGCCGGTGCACGACGGAACTGTTCTCGGGCCGTGTTGGGGAAGGTGGCGGATCCGGCACTTCCTGGCATGGGCGTCTCGCCCATGCCGAGGCGAGGGAGGAATGGTGACCTGAATTCCCCAGGCCTTTGGGCGTGATCCAACCCGAGCCTGGGCGGGACGCCCATGCCACAAGCCGCTCGCGACCGCGTTTTGACTTACGCCACCCGTTTCGATTGGGGCGAGCGGCGCTCGAGTTGTTGTCGTGGGCGGAAGGGTGGAGCGGGCCGGGCACCGAGGGGAGAACGGCAGGTTTCCGGAGCCGGTGTGCCGGCCGCTCGGGCCGGAACGCCTGACGGCGCATCGCCCGTCAGCCAGCCGGCACAGCCGGCCCTACGGACACATCACGGCCGAGTTCAGGCCACTGCGGGCGACCGTCGGCGGCGGACAGTGGTCGCCGCCAAGCCGAACGCCAGGACGATGATCGCCGACCCCGGCTCCGGCACCTCGACGATGCCGTGGAGCGTCAGCAGCAGGGAGCTCGTGCTGACGGTGCCGGGCAGATCCTCGTCGGAGAACTGCAGCGTGTACGTCGCCGTGAAGTTCCCGACCGTCGACGTGTCGAACGTGGCCGCGAACGCCTTGGCGTCGCCGGCCGGCAGGTTCGTGAACGCGGTCGGAGACGTGGTGAACCGGGTGGCGTCCCCGCCCGGCGTGATGCCGTCCAGGTCCAGCCCGGCCGTCAGGGCCGCCCCGAAGGGCGACGACACGTTCGTGATCGAGAACGGCAGCGACCCGGCGGCCGACCCGCGGTTGACCTTCCCGAAGTCCAGCGACAACGACTTGTTCGCCCCGCCCGCCCCGGACCCGGCGGCGCCGAAGCTTGAGTTCGACGCGTCCAGCACGGCCATTTGTGCCGTGATCACGTCGTCCGCGTCGTTCGCCCCGTGGCCGACCCCGCCGCCGCTCCCGGGCGTGACGTCGAGGTTGTCGATCGTCACCGTCCCGGACTTGAGCCCTACCGTCGCGGTCGAGGTGGTAGTGGCCAGCCCGACCGCCAGGGTGCGGCTGCCGGTCGTGTCCATCGTGAAGGCGTTGTACCGGCCGCTCACGGAACTGGTCGCGGACCCGGCGGCCGTCACGCTGTAGTACGTGCCGTTGACCCCGGCCTTGCTCAGCGTGACCGACTTGGTGCCGGTCGGCACCGCGGCGTTCCGCAGCACCCGGCCGAAGTCGGCCGTCGCGGTCGACCCGCCGTTCGTCCCCGGCGTCCCGACCGACAGTTGCGTGTCGTTCGTCTGGTTCACGAACACCGACCACGCGTACTCCGGGTGGTCGATGAACGCGTTGCGGTTGTTCGTCCCGCCGAACGCGCTGTCGTCCCCGGTCGTCCGGACGTCGTCCCCGCGGTAGATCACGTCGTTCCGCCGCCGCTCGAACAGGTCCGGCACGTCCTGGTAGTGGTAGTGCATGACCGCGTCGAGGTCGCCCATCGTGTTGCTTCCGGTCGGCAACCCGTTCTTGAGCGACATCTGCCCCTGGTACCGCGTGGCCGCGTAGAACAGGATCCGCGCCGCGTCCCCCTTGTCGGCCCCGCCCGGGTACCAGTACCCGGTCCCGGTGGTGCCGGCGTCGCCGTACTTCGTCGAGCTCGCCCCGGCCGCCGTCCCGCCGTACGGGAGGTTCGACCGGGCGTTGTTCACCGTGTTGTCCAACGGCTTGAGCATGTGGATGTCGTTGCGGCTGCCGTCGGAGCCGCCGGTGGCCGTCCCCGAGCCCTGGAGCGAGTCGGGCCACACGTGCTCGCGCGAGTCGTACGCGTTGATGAACCCCACGGTCGTCGCCGTCTTGGCGATGGTGGCGCGGGTGTAAAACTCGAACATCTGGGCCGCGTTGTCCGGGTTCTGGTCCGTGAACGGCAGGTAGTCCCGGACCTCGGCATAACTGGTCGGGTTCTGCCCGGTCGTCATGACGGTCTGGAGCTGGTCCTTGAGCGTCTGGCCGGTCTGCGTCGTGACGCTGCTGTAGTAGGTCGTCGGCGCGTCGTACTGCCCGAACGCTGGGGCAATACCCCACGCCCCCATGAACGCGGTCACGACGGCCGCGACGACGGCGGGCCGACGCAGCGGGTGATGCCATGTCGACCGGGCGGCGGACGGCAGGTGGGGGCGCAGCGCGGACGACGAACAAATCATGATGCCCTGAACGGCGTGGGTTTCGGGGTGGCAGCGGCCGCACGAACGGTCCGGACCGCTCACGACTTCGAGAGGACCCGTCGCCGCAGCCGGCAAGGGCTGGGCGAAGGCGACCGGACATCATAACGAACAAGTTCCGGGGCGCTCCTGCAAAAACAACGGTTTACCAGCCCTCGCAGGACGGTGACAAAGGTGGGGTTTCCACCCGCATAGGAGCATGCACGCGGACGCAAATGGGAGCTACGTCGGCCACGTCGGAAGCCTATCCTGCCGCTTTTCGAAGAGTGTGCGAAAGAAGGGTGTGCGAAGGTGGCTGGGGTCACCGCTGTTGTGGTGCAGGCTTTCCAGCCTGCACGAACGAGGGTTCGGACGTGCAGGCTGGAAAGCCTGCACCACAAACCGAGCCAAGCCGTATTCTCACACGCCATCTCGGGCTGGCAGTGGCCCTGTTAGCGGGTCACGGGGCGTGTCGCCGGTCGCGTGGCCGGGCGGGTGGCCGGTGGTCGACCGGGTGCGGCCACCGCTGGCTTAGCGGCGGCGGCGCGGGCGGCATCCGTCGCTTTATCCCAGAACGCGATCACTTCCGGCAGCCAATCGGTCGTGTAGTTCGGGTAGTGGGCCTGCTCGTTCGTCACCTTCATCACCTTCACGCTGCGGAACCCCTCGGTGACTACGAACCGATCGAAGTCCAATTGGCTGGCTGGCGGCGTGTCCACCATCCGTACGAGCACAACAGGGTGGGGCTTGGCCTTGCCCAACATCGCGGCCGGCGGGGCCGTCGCCTTCAGCGGGTAGGTCCCGCCGCCGTCGGCCGCCCGCACCGGCCTCCACGGCACCAGCCCGAACGTGTGGAGGCTGCCGGTGAAGACGTCGGCGAACCACAGGGCCGCGTACTGTCCGCCGCTCGCCTTCTGGCCGTTCCCGCCCGACATGTCCGAGTCCAGCAGGTACACCCGCGCCTCGTCCACCGCGTACCGCTTCTTCAGGTTGTGAACCGCGTCGACCGCCAGCCCGCACCGGGCCCAGTCCGGCTGCCCGACGTTCTGGGGGACGGCGAAGATCAACCGCCGCTCCTTGAACGTCGGCAGCACCGGCTTCGGGGCCTCGGGCGACGCCTTGTAGTTCAACAGCACGATGACCCCGACCGGCTTGGCCGGGGCGTAGTCCTCGGGCACGTAGACGGTGAACGGCTCCTTGGACAGGTCGTAGTCCGGGCCGACGTCCTTCCGGGCCAGCCGTTGGGCCATCGCCTTGGGTGCGGTGAGCGGGCTCCGCTCCGTGAAGGTGGCGACGAACTCGCCGACCTTCGCCTCGCCGGCCGCCGGGGCCGTCGACGGCGCGTCGGCCGCCGGCGCGTTGACCGGTGCTCCAGCAGCGGCAACGACCGCGGCCACCAAACCCACCACTCTTCGAACGGCGAACCCTGGCATCGAACCCTCCCTGAAGCCGGCTTTCGGTGCCACGTCCGCCCCGCGGCAGCCGCGGACGTTCCCGAGGCGTCAACAGACAATGCGACCGTGCCCAATGCTGGCGGCGGGGCACGATTCGCGCCGCGGAACCGGATCTCGTTCACTGCGGGGCCCCGGACCAGATGGATCGTAACCCGGGACGGCGACCGCGTGGCAGGAATCCCCGCGACGGACCGCCCGCTTTAGGTCTGCCTAACTCGCAAAGCGGCTATCGTGATATTGCGTAAAATGGTTCCGCATCGAGCAACCAGAGGGCGAGGACGGAAGGGGGCCGGACGGTCGGACGCGGCGGTGGAAACGCACCCGGAGACCTGCCATGAACCCGTACTTCACGACGGCGAACGACGCCGACGGCCACACCGTCGTCCGGTTCGTCACCGAGTCGCTCATGAACCAGTCGGACATCGAGGCGGCTGGGGCGGCGCTGTGCCGGCTCGCCGCCGGGCCCGGGCCGCACCGGCTCGTGCTCGACCTCGCGTTGGTGCGGCACCTGTCGTCCCAGGCGATCGGCATCCTCGTCCGGCTGAACAAGCAGGTCGGGACGGTCCCCGGGTCGACGCTCGTGCTGTGCGGGGTCTACCCGCCGCTGACGGACCTGCTGCGGATCACCCGGCTGGACAAGGTGTTCGTCGTCCGCCCGACGCGGGACGCAGCGCTACGGGCGCGGTGACCGGCCGGCCGGCCGTGGCCGCCGCCGCCCGCCACGCGTCGGTTCGGCGCCGCAGGGTGATCACGTCCGCGGCGGTGGCGAACACGCCGCCCGGTTCTGCGGCCGCGTCGGCGTCCCCGCGCCCGCTCGCCCGCCCTCACCACCCGCCGTACGGCCACGCCCACCACCCGGCGGCCAGTACGAGCAGCCCGACGGCGGCGGCCAGGGCGGTGCCGACGGCCAGCCGGCGGGCGACGTCCGGGCGGCGGGTCTGCTGGAGCACGAGCGGGACGCTGACGAGCGAGCTGGCCATCGACGTCAGGACGGCGGCGACGGCGGCGGTGGCCGGGCCGATCGTCCCGGCCGTCGCCAGCGCGGCGGCGCTGGCGGTCGTGCTGGCGCTGCTGATCATCCCGCCGGCGACGGCGACCGCGAGGAACCCGGCCGACCCGACCAGCCGCTGGGCCAGCGTCCCGGCCGCCGACAGCGCCAGGAAGATCAGCCCGAACTTCGCCACCCGCACGAGCGACACCGGGGACGCTAGCTTGAGAGCGGTGGCGGCGGCGGCGGCGTTGTCCGCGTCTAACCCGTCCCGCCCGGCCGCGGCGTCCCCCGCGACGCCGGCCTGACCGCCGCCGCCGCTAC
>JAQGHJ010000584.1 GCA_028288905.1 Phycisphaerales bacterium
CCGAAGGGGCGGAAGAGCCGGCGGGGCTTGAACGTCGAGGCCCGCCGGCTCTTCCGCCCCTTCGGGGCTCTGGCTATACCCGCGATCGTGAACCCACGGTTAGTCCCGGCCTGCGGCCGGGCCCTCACCCTGGGCTATGGTGCTTCCGCCCCCTTTGGGGCTCCGGACGATCACAACCTGCGCCCCGCGACCGCCCTCCGCCCTCCGCCCTCTTCCTCAGTCGTACGCGTCCGCCGTCTCAACCACCTTGTCCTTCTGCTTGTACGCCTTGGCGTCGAAGTTCACGAGCTTCGGCTGCAGGTCGGCCGGCGGGAGCGGCAGCTCGGGGCTCGGCGGGACCTGCCGGTACGCCAGGATCCGCTCGACCATCTTCACCGCCCCGGGGGCCGACACGGTGCCGCCGTAGTGGGCCAGGCTCTTGTCCGGCTCGTGGACGATGAACGCGCACACGAGCTGCGGGTTCTCGGCCGGGGCCCCGCACAGGAAGCTGCTGGTGAACTTGCTGTCCGAGTACCCGCCCTTGCCCTGGCTGATGTGGGCGGTGCCGGTCTTGCCGAACACGTTCCACACCGGGCTGCGGCTCTTGGCGGCCGTCCCGCGGACCGGGACGTCGCACAGCACCCGCCGCAGCTCGGCCGCCGCCCGGGCGTCGATCACGCCCGGACCGCCCGCGGCCGTCTCCCGCCCGCCACCGCGGGGGGTCACCGCCCCGTCCGGGCCGAGCGTGCCGCGGACGATCGTCGGGGACACGAGCCGCCCGCCGTTGGCGTACGCGCAGAACGCCCGGGCCAGCTGCACCGGCGTCACCATCAGCTCGTACCCCTGGCTGACCGACTCGGTGCTGAACTTCGTCCACTTCGGCAGGTCGTTGACCAGCCCCGGGTCCTCGCCGGGCAGCTCGATCCCGGTCCGCCGGCCGAACCCGAACCCGGTCAGGGCCGCGTGCAGCCGCGGGTTGCCCATCCGCTCCCCGAGCATCGACATGACGATGTTGCTCGACTTCACCAGCCCGTCCCACGTGGTCAGCGGGCCGTAGGCGTGCACGTCGGTGATCGTCCGGCCGTACGGCGTCTTCCACCGTATGCCCGGGATCGGCCACACCTCGCCGACGTTCGTCACCCGCTGGGCGAGCGCCGGGCCGGCCAGGAACGGCTTGATCGTCGACCCCGGCTCGTACGGGGCGACGAGCGCGCTGTTCCGCCGGACGTCGGGCGTCAGGAGCGTGTCCTCCAGACTCTGCGGGTAGTACGTCGGCCAGTTCGCCAGCGCCAGCACCTCGCCGGTCTGCGGGTCCATGACGACGACCTCGCCCCGCTTGGCCTTGAACTGCTTGCAGGTGGCGGCCAGCTCCTGCTCGGCGATCAGCTGGACGTTCGCGTCGAGCGTCAGGGCCAGGTGGGTGCCGTGGCGGGGCGGGACGTAATCCTCGGCAGCCACCGCGACCGGGCGGTGCTGGGCGTCCTTGACGCTGCGGATGTACCCGTCCCGGCCGGCGAGCGTGGACTCGAACTTCATCTCGACGCCGTCCAGCCCCTTGCCGGTGTGCCCGGCCCCGCCGAGCACGTGGGCGGCCACGGCCCCCATGGGGTAGAACCGGACGTCGCTCGGGGCCAGCCCCACGCCAGGCAGGTCGAGCCGGCGGACGCGCTCGGCCGTCGCGTCGTCGACGTTCTCGGCCACCTTCACGAACCGGGCCTCGAACCGCTCGCTGACCAACCGGCTCAGGTCGAACGCGTCCTTGCCGATCAGGTCGGCCAGCTTGGCCAGGTTCGCGTCGAGCGCGATCAGCCCCTTCGGGTCCTCGTGGGCGACCCGGAGCATGAACTTGGGGTCGAGGAAGACGGCCGTCGCCTGCACGCTGCCGGCCATCTCGACGCCGTTGCGGTCGTAGATGCTGCCGCGGCGGGCCCGGAGCGTCTCCCGCTGGTGCTGCTGGCGGTCGGCCCGGGCGAGCGTCTGCTCCCGCCCGACCGTCTGGAGGTACGCGACCCGGGTCAGCAGCAGGCCGAACGCGCCGGCGAGGACGACGAACACGAACGCGGCCGTCGGGAGCGAGAAGCGGTTCATTCGGGGGCTCGTCGTCGGTGGCACGGGAAGAGCGGCCGCGCGGCGGCGCGGGCTCGGGTCCGATAAACATCGGCTACCGGCGGCCCGGGCGTTGAGCCAAAGCGGGGCGGCGGCACGTCCCGCCGAACCCGCGCAGGTCGTTCGCGGGTCGGGGGTTGAGCTGCCGGAGGCGACCCGCCGGGGCCGATAAAACGCCGGCGGGTCCCGGCGGTATTCACCCTCGCGTCCCCCGATACGCCCGCTCACCCGACCGCGAGGAACCCGCCCGATGAACCGACCGACCACCCGCTCCACCCTTGCCCGGGCCGCCGCGCTCGCCCTCGCCGCCACCCTGGCCGCCGGGACGTTCGCCGGGGCCGACGACGCCAAGCCGGCCGCCCCGGCCGAGGTCAAGCCAAGCGTGAACCCGGTCGGCGCACCCACCGCCGCCGCTTCCGACCCGAACACGCTGACCGACCAGGAGAAGGCCGACGGCTGGCGGCTGCTGTTCGACGGCAAGTCAGCCGATCAATTCCGGGCGTACAACAAGCCGGCCGACGGCGGCATCGGGCCGAAGTGGGAGGTCAAGGACGGGGTGCTCAGCCAGCCCGGCAAGGGCGGCGACACGATCACCAAGGAGCAGTTCGAAAACTTCGACCTCTCGCTCGAGTACCGGATCGGCAAGGGCGGGAACTCCGGGCTGATGTTCCACGTCATCGAGGTCAAAGGCAAACCGCCATACGACAGCGGCCCCGAGATCCAGATCCAGGACAACGTCGACGGGCACGACCCGCAGAAGGCGGGCTGGCTCTACCAGTTCTACCAGGCCCCGATCGACGCGAAGACCGGCAAGCCGATCGACGCGACCAAGCCGGCCGGCGAGTGGAACCAGCTCCGGCTCAAGCTCGACCACGGCAAGGGCGAGATCTTCATGAACGGCGTGAAGTACTCGTCGTTCGAGATCGGCAGCGACGAGTGGAACCAGAAGCTGGCCAAGAGCAAGTTCGCCAAGTGGGAGAACTTCGCCAAGGCCAAGACGGGCTACATCTGCCTCCAGGACCACGGGGACGCGGTGGCGTTCCGGAGCATCAAGATCAAGCCGCTGGGCGGGAAGTAGGTCCGGGATGGCGGGGACGGGCCGCCGCGTCTGGGCGGCAGTGCCCAAGGCGACGGAACCGGCAGGACCTGCCACCGGTGCGGACGCCGTGGAGGCGGCCGCGAGGAAGTTGAGCAATCACCCGCCGGCCGTCGGACCGTGCGTCCGCCGGCCGGTCACGTTTTAACGGGTCCGTTTCGACACTCCGCTTCCCAAGTCGCCCCTGCATTCGGTCGATATCAGTGGCTCCGAGACACTGGCAAGGGTTTTGCAAACGTGGCGAGCTGACATGAGTTCCGAGAGCATATTGACGCGTCTGTGCGCAGCCGAGTTCGCGGCCGACGATGCCGCCCACCTCGTCGCGTGGTCGTCCGGGCAGTTCGGCATCGTCCGCAACGGCGAGCAGGTCGGGCAGCAGCGGTGGGACCGGCCGAACCTGTCTGACTGCGCCAAGGCGTTCCTGAACTACGTTCGGATCGTCCGGCGACAGGCTTCCGACGCCCGGGTGGCATGACGGTCAGGCGATGTGACAACCGGGCCGTCGCCAATCATCGCCTGTCGGCCGCCTTGCCGTCGGTCGCGGCGTACAACGCCTGAAGGAATCCGCCGCGGGTCTCCCCAGCGGTTACCTTGGGGGCGTCACCGACCCCCGCCGCCTCCGCCCACCGTTTCGCCACCTCGGCCGTCACTGCCGCGTCGGGCTTGACGACCCATTCCGGCACGACCCCGCGGAGCCCTAGCGCCTGGATGGCCGCGTAGTTCGGGTGGTCCGGCTTCAGGTCGCGGTAATAGATCAGCACCGCCTTCTGCTTCAGCAGTTCTTGCTGTAGGCCGACGACGTCCAGCTTCCGAACCGGCACGCCGCCCTTCACCGACTGCGCCGCCGCCACGCCGGCCGCCTGCCCGAGGGCCATCCAGCACGGCTCCATCCGCAGGGTCGAGAACCCGATGTGGGTGCCGCTCACCGGCACGGGCGTCAGCAGGTTCTCCACCCCCTTTGGCACGATCACCCCGTACGGCACCGTGTACGGGACCGACGGGTGGCTCAGGAACCCGTCGAGGTGCACCCGCCCCGGCTCCCGCTTGTGGTGGGCGTGGCTGTCGAGCGAGTAGTGGCTGGCCGTGATGCTGTCCGCGTAGACCGGCGGCCGGCCACCCTTCTCCGTCGCCAGGGCGTCGTGCGCGGTGAACAGGCGCTCGCCCTCCACCCGCCGGCCCTCGCGCACGTACACCTGCCGGGGGAAGTTGCCGTTGTCCTCGTACTCGCCCTTGGCCAGCCCCCACTCCAAGCACCGTTGGCGGAAGTCCTCGGGCAGCGCCTCGTCGTGCTGCACGAAGTACAGCAGCCCGAGCGTGTACGCCCGCAGCCGGGCCGCGAACCGATCTCGCCACGCCCAGTCGGCCGTCGGCCAGCGGTAATTTTCCTCCGGCAGATCGGTCGAGACGAACGCGGCGTGCTGGTTGTTCGCGTCCGTCTTACCGTTCGGCAGGACGACCATGTTCACGACCCGGCCGATGCCGTCGACCGCGATCTCCTTTCCTCGGACCCCGCCCTTGTTCGCCCACCGGTCGAGCTTCACGTCCTCGACGATCGACGCGTACTCGGCCCGGCCGTACCCGTCCGGCTTCGGCACCGGCAGCCGCAGCGCCGGGTCCCGCGTCAGGCACACCCGGTAGTTGAACGCCTGGATCGTGTCGTCCCCTTCGCCGGTCGACCCCTCGCCCACCTCGGCCGGCGTCGTGCCCCACGCCTTGTACACCCGCCCGGCCAGCGGCTCGTTCAGTTCGGCCT
>JAQGHJ010000012.1 GCA_028288905.1 Phycisphaerales bacterium
GCGCCAGTCCGGCGGCCAACGCGAACAGGGCGGCCGCCCGGAGGCGGGCGAACGGGCGAACGGGCGTGCGGGCGGCGACGGTACCGCGGCGGGCCGACGGTCGGTTACGGATTGAGAACATGGTCGAGGTCCCGTTTGAAGTCGCTCTGGTCTGCCTTGTCGCCCCGGGGGGCGTCGGCGGTCTTGGTCGCGTCCGGCGCCTTGCCGTCGGTCGCTTTGGCGTCCGCCCGCCGGATGCCCCGGTCGGGCCCCGGCACCTTCGGCCCGTAGTTCCACGGGTCGGACAACGCCCGGTCCGCGGACGTCTGGTGGGCGGCGTCCCCGCCCGAGTCCCCGCACCCTGTCACGCAGAGGGCTGCCGCCCCCGCGAAGAGGCAAGCGGTGACGAGCTTGGATCGGATGAAGTACGGCATCACCGTCAATCCCTCGTGTACACCACCCCCTACGCCCCTCTCCCCTGCCCGACTTCACCTCTTCCTATCTTCTTCTCTTCCCCTCTGCCTACCGCCTACCGCGTACTGCCTACTCCCGCTACTTCTTCTCCCCCGCGAAGTCGACGCTGTAGTTCGGCGACTCCTTAGTGATCTGGATGTCGTGCGGGTGGCTCTCGGCCATGCTGGCGGCCGACACCCGGCAGAACCGGGCATTCCGCCGCAGCTCCTCGATGTTCTGGGTCCCGCAGTAGCCCATGCCGGCCCGCAGCCCGCCGACGAGCTGGTAGACGAAATCGCTCAGGTGCCCGCGGTACGGCAACCGGCCCTCGACGCCCTCGGGCACGAGCTTGCCGCGGTCCTTCACGCCGGCCTGCCCGTAACGGTCGCTCGACCCCGCGATCATCGCCCCCATGCTACCCATCCCGCGGTACGCTTTGTAGCGGCGGCCCATGTGGATGATTGTCTCCCCCGGGCTCTCGTCCAGCCCGGCGAACAGGCTGCCCATCATGCACGCGCTCGCCCCGGCCGCGATCGCCTTCGTGATGTCCCCCGAGTGGCGGATGCCGCCGTCGGCGATCACCGGCACCCCCGCCGCGTCGGCCACGCCCACCGCCGCGAACAACGCCGACACCTGCGGCACCCCGACGCCGGAGATGATCCGCGTCGTGCAGATCGCGCCGGGGCCGATGCCGACCTTCACCGCGTCGACGCCGGCCTCGATCAGGTCCCTCGCGCCGTCGGCGGTGGCGATGTTGCCGGCGATCACCTGGATGTCCCAGTTCTTCTTGATCTCCCGGACCGTCTCGATCACGTTCTTCGAGTGCCCGTGGGCCGTGTCGACGACGACGACGTCGACCTCCGCCCGGATGAGAGCCTCGACCCGGCGAAAGTCTTTCACGCCCGTCGCCGCCCCGACCCGCAGCCGGCCCCGCTTGTCCTTGCAGGCGTTGGGGAACTGGTGCAGCTTGTCCAGGTCCCGCATGGTGACGAGCCCGGCGAGCCGGCCGTCGCGGTCGACGAGCAGCAGCTTCTCGACCTTCGCCTTGTAGAGGATCCGCTCTGCCTCCTCCAGCCCGGTTTCCTCCGGGGCGGTGACGAGGTTCTCCTTCGTCATCACGTCCCCGATCGGGCGGTCGTCGTCCTCCTGGAACTTCAGGTCCCGGCGGGTGAGGATGCCGACGAGCCGGGGCGGGTGGCCGGTGCCGTTCCCGCCGGCCGTGGTGGCCGACAACCGGGTGCCTGCCGGGTCGCCGCCGTCGACGATCGGGACGCCGCTGACGTTGTACTCCCGCATAACCCGCCGGGCGGCCCCGATCGTGGCAGTCGGGGGCAGCACGATCGGGTCGACGATCACCCCGTTCTCGCTCCGCTTGACCTTCTCGACCTCCCGGGCCTGATTTTCTACCGACAAATTTTTGTGGATGATCCCGATACCGCCCTCCTGGGCGAGCGCGATCGCCAGCGCGGACTCGGTGACCGTGTCCATGGGCGCGCTGATCAGCGGGATGTTCAGCTCGATGCTGCGGGTGAGGCGGGTCGTCGTCGTCGCGTCGGACGGGACGAAGTCGCTGCGGGCCGGGATCAGCAACACGTCGTCGAACGTGATCCCGTCGTGGAGAATCTTCGGGTGATCCATGGGACGGGAATACGGGGGTTGACCGGGCGTGTCAAGGAACCGGTGCCGCCGCGACGGGAGCTAAGCGTTCGATGCCGGGATCCGGAAGCGGGGGACCCGACGCTTGGGACGTCGGGCTCTGCTGCGCCGTCCTAGCTTTCTAGTTTCTGGAGTTTCCGCGCGCCCGACTCCTCTAAACCCGCGAACACCTTTCTCCGCGCCGTCTCTCCGCGTAACTTGCCGGACCCATGTCGGAAGCCGATCCGCCCGCACTGAAGGCCATCCCGGTTACGGCAGCCTCTTCGCGGCCCCGGCTCGGGTGGGTCGACTGCACCCGCGGCGTCGCGATCGTCGGCGTCGTGCTGTACCACACGTTCGGGGCCCTGCGGCTAACGAACGTCGTGAACGGGCAAACCGGCGTGGACGCGTTCCTCATGCTCAGCGGGTTCGGGCTGGCGTACGCGGTCCGCCCGGAGTCGACCGGCCGGTTCCTGCTCCGCCGGTTCGCCCGGCTGCTGCCGGCGTACTGGATCGTGCTCGGGCTGTGCGCCGGATTCGAGGCGTGGCGAGGGGCGCCGGCGTCCGCGACCCAACTGGTCCTGAACGCGACTTGCCTGCACCTGATCGCCGGGCCGCCGCACGGGTTCGCGATCAACATGTCGTTCTGGTTCATGGGGCTGATCGTGCCCCTGTACCTGGCGTTCGCCCTCGTGCGGCGGTGGCTGGTGCGGGGGGCCGGGTACGGGGTGTTGGGCGTCGCGATCGCGGCGGCGTGGGCCGCGGGGGTTTGGTTGTACCTCGGCATCCCGTGGTGGGAGATCGGCCACGTGCCGCACCGGCTGCCGCTGCTGTTCGTCGGGGCGGTGCTCGGGGTCGCGGTCCGCCGGGGGGACGGGTTCGACCGGCTGGCCCGCGAGCCGATGCTGATGGCGGCCGTCGTGCTGCTCGTCCCGGTTTCGCTATCGATGACCCTGCTCGGGTTCCCGATCTCGGTCGCGGCGGGGTTCGGCGTGATCGCCCTGGGGGCGATGATCGCAAGCGCGGCCGACCGCTGGCGCGCCGCCAAACCGGTCGCCGCCCTGGCGACCGGCCTTGGGGCGATCTCGTACGAGCTGTTCCTCTGCCACCAGTACCTGCTGGTGACGGTCGGACCGGAGCTGGTGTCCCCCCGGCTCGCGGCTCGGTTCCCCAGCCTTACCGCCGGGGCGCGGGACGCGATGACCGCCCTGCTCATGCTCGCTGTCGCGCTCTGGGTCGCGTGGGTGGTTCGCTGGCTCGTCGCCCCGCGCGAGAGCCGGAGAACTTGGCGGCCCACGCTGGCGACGGCCGGGATAGCATCCGCCGCCCTGCTGGTCGCTGCGGCGATCCTCCCACCGCAGGCCATGAACGTCCGGCCGCGGACGTTCCGGGTGGCCGTCACCGTTCCCTCCCCCCCGCCGGCATCGGCCGTCACCGAGCCGCTGGTGGGGTTCGGTCACCCCAAGGCCGCCGACTTGGTCGTGCTCGGGCACGACGGCCTGGGGCGGGTCCGAATCGGCGTCGAGCACATGGGCACGCCACCCGTTTGGTCGGGATGGGCGGGGGCGGCCGCCGCGACGGCCCGTCCGGTCGAGGTGACGATCGACACGTCAGCGATCACGGTCCGGGCCGGGGACCTGACGGCGCGGTCGCCGGGCCCGCCCCACGTCCCTAATGCCAAGCCGACCTTCGGGCGGAACGACGTGGGGCTGAAAGTCGCGATCCTCGAGGCGGTCTCGGAGGTCCGCAGGTTGCCCGGACCCACGACGGGCCTCGCCCCGACAACGGCTCTTTCTCCAGCACCGTCGGGTGTGGCTAGCCCCGCCCCGTGACGCTGTGGACCCGCGGCTCACAGCACCTCGATCTTGATGTTCGTGTTCGTGTAGATGCACAGCTCCCCGGCGATCCGCAGGGAGGCGTCGACGATCTCGCGGGCGGACAGGGCCGAGTGGGCGAGCAACGCCTTGGCGGCCGACAGGGCGTACGGCCCGCCGGACCCGATGCCGATCACGCCGTCGGTCGGCTCGATCACGTCGCCGGCCCCGCTGACGATCAGGCTCGTGGTCTTGTCCGCGACGGCCAGCATCGCCTCGAGCCGCCGCAGCGCCCGGTCGGTGCGCCAGTCCTTGGCCAGCTCGATGACGGCCCGGCGGGTGTTGTCCGGGTGTTCGGCCAGCTTCTTCTCGAACCGCTCGATGAGCGCGAACGCGTCGGCCGCCGCCCCGGCGAACCCGGCCAGCACGGTCCCGCCGGCCAGCCGCCGGACCTTGGTCGCGTCCGCCTTGGCGACGATGTTCCCGAGCGTGACCTGCCCGTCCCCGCCGAGCGCGACTTGGTCGCCGCGGCGGACCGACAGGATGGTGGTGGAGCGGGCGGGCTGCATGGGGGGAAGGGGAGGGAGTGGCAGAGTGTCGGGGTGTCGGAGTAGGAAGTGGGGAGGTGAGGCCCGGGGAACGTCCTTCTGCGTTTAGCCGTTGGACCGAAGGTCTGCCGGGCCGAGAGGGCGAGCGGGTCCCGATGGAGTAAGTGCAACCGCCCTGCCGTTGCGGGACAGGGCGGTCGTGCGTCGAGTTGTAAGGGAGATTAGCTCCCCCCGCCTCACTTGCTCAGGTACGGCTTCTCCGGGGCCGGCGGTGGGACGACGTCCTTGTTCATCGCGGGCCGGGGGGCGACCGCCGGCTTTGACGGGGCCGGGGTCGGCGTCGTCGGGGCGGACGGGGCGACGGCAGCCCCGGTCACCGTCGTCGGGAGGATGAACACCTCGACCCGCCGGTTGCGGGCCTTTTCCGCGTCGGTCCCGTTCGGGGCGACCGGCTTCTGGTCGGCGAACCCGACGACCTCCAGCCGGTTCGGCTGCACGCCGACGCTCCGCAGTTCCTGGCTCACCGCGATCGCCCGGTGGCTCGACAGGTACCAGTTGTCCAGGTGGCCGTTCTTCTTCGTGACCGGGTTGCTGACCGGGGTGTTGTCCGTGTGCCCGGCCACCATCAGCTCGTACTGGCTCGCGGCCGGGCCGTTCAGGATGCCGGCCAGCTTGTCGATCACCTGCTTGGCCTCGGGCTTCACGACCGCGCTACCGGCCGAAAA
>JAQGHJ010000042.1 GCA_028288905.1 Phycisphaerales bacterium
AACTTAACTACCGGTCGTTAAATCACCAAAGCGGCCCGAATTGCCAACCGACCGATGTAGACGGGATATTGACAATAATCCATGAATCGCACAGATCACCCATCAAGTTCCACGTGGAACTTCACTCCTTGTCTGCCAACCAGTAACAAAAGCCGTGTTCCACGTGGAACAAGTCACGACTCTGTGGCTTCAAGCCTCAGTTTCGCCAATAGCTGGTCGAATTCGTCCAAATTCGAATAGCTGATGACGATTTTCCCTTTACCCTGCTTCCCCGATCGGACCGCCACCCGCATTCCTAACTGACGGGACAGGGACACCTCCAGCTGCTTAATGTGCGCGTTCTGCTTTTTCTGTGGAATAGTAGCAGGATCCACTTTTTGCTGTCCCTGAGCCAATCGTGCTAAATTTCGCACCGATAAACCTTGTGCAACCACCAGTCGCGCCAGGCGGTCCTGCTCCAACAGATCACTCACGCCAGCCAGAACCTTCGCGTGACCAAACGTCAAGGCACCCGTCTTGACCAGCTCGTGGGTTGATGCCGCCAGGTCGAGGAGCCGTAAGTGATTCGAAATCGTTGAGCGGTCCTCTCCAAGCCGTAACGCCAATTCGGAATGGCTGAGCCCAAGTTGCTGGAGCAGAGTTTTGTACGCATACGCTCGGTCGATGGGATTAAGATCTTCCCGTTGAATATTCTCGACCAACGCCATTTGGGCTTGGGTGAGACCATCGACATCGTTCACGATCGCGGAAATGGTTGTAAATCCCGCTAGCTTCGCCGCCTTCAGTCGACGCTCGCCCGCGATGAGTTCGAATCCCTGGGACGTTTGGCGGACAACAATCGGCTGGATCAATCCGTTCGTCCGAAGGCTGGCTGCCAACTCTGCTAAAGTCGCGTCGTCAAATTCTCGACGTGGCTGATGGGGGTTAGGCTGAATGTCTGCCAGTTGCAGATCGAGAACCCGCTTCCCCTGCTCTGCGATCCCGCCCACCAGCACGGGATTCGAAAGGGGGGCTACGGATCGGTGAGCGTTTGCCGTTCCGTCCGAATTCACGGAGTGGCTCTCGGTGGCCGGAGCGTCAGACGAATCCATCGAGATCAAACTGCTAAGCCCTCGGCCCAGACGCGGTTTATTGAGTTTTGACAATTGATTTTCCAAAAAAAGAGGGGGCGTGACCACGATTTTACCTACGGTCATTCCCGTCGCAACGGCTGCGTCGACTTGAGCAGAATGGTGTCTGACGCCCTGCCAGAAACACAACTGCCATCCAGCGAACCCGATCCATCGAGTGGGCAAGTTGCTGGGGCCGAAGGGACAACGCCCAAGAGAGGCGGAGAAGCAGGCGAGGGACCTGCTTGCATTCGTCCGTCGGGTGGCACTTACCGCCTCGACCTCTATACTCTTGGCACCCGGTTCTGCCTTCGACAGATCCCTAAGTATCGCCGCCGTGGGTGGGGCCGACAGTCCGCGTCCCGTTCCCGAGTGCGTACGAGCATCCCCTGTATGCCTTATACCCTTTCTAAATTGACGGGTGACGAGTTATCTCCGGAACTGTCCGCTGAGGGGTCTGGGGGGAACCGCTGGACCCTTAACTTCGGGCCCCAGCACCCCGCCACGCACACCACGCTTCGGCTCGTCCTTGAACTGGATGGCGAGCGGATCGTTAAATGCACGCCCCACATCGGTTACCTGCACTCGGGCTTCGAAAAGTGCATGGAGAACCTGAACTACAACCAGAACGTGACGATCGTCGATCGGATCGACTATTCGGCCCCGATATACAACGAGCTGGCGTGGTTCCATGCGGTCGAGAAGCTGCTCGGCGTCGAGCTGACGCCGCGGTGCAAAGTGCTGCGGACGATCGCGTTGGAACTGGGCCGGGTGCAGTCGCACCTGCTGTGCGTCGGGGCGGCGGGGCTCGACCTCGGGGCGTTCACCGCCTTCCTCTACGGCTTCAACGAGCGCGAGCGGATCTACGACATCGTCGAGTTCATGAGCGGTCAGCGGTTCCACACGAGCTGGTGCCGCGTGGGCGGCTTGAACATGGACCTGCCCGACGAGGCGACGTTCAAGAAGTTGGTGAAGGACTTCATCAACGAGCAGATGCCCAAGGGCATGGACGACATGACCGGTCTCCTGAACAAAAACCGAATCTTCGTCGACCGGACGAAGGGCGTCGGCGGCATCACCCGCGACGAGGCGGTCGCGTGGGGCATGACCGGCCCAATGGCCCGGGCGGCCGGCGTGCGGCGGGACCTGCGGAAGGACGAGCCGTTCCTCTGCTTCGCCGACAACTGGGACGGGCAGGGGGGCAAGGCGGTCGACTTCAAGGTGCCGGTGATGAACACCGGGGGCGACGTCTACTCCCGGTACCTCGTTCGGCTCGAGGAGATGCGTCAAAGCGTCCACATCATCCGGCAGCTGATCGACGACATCCCCGGCGGGCCCGTGAACGTCAGCCCCGAGGGCAAGGACGTGCTGCCGCCGAAGGAGCAGGTGTACGGCAGCATCGAGGGGCTGATCCAGCACTTCGAGCTGATCATGACCAACCGCGGGTTCGACGCCCCCCGCGGCGAGGTGTACGGCGCGATCGAGACCGGCAACGGCGAGCAGGGATACTACCTGGCCAGCGACGGCGGCAACCGCCCGTGGCGGGCCCGCACCCGCCCGCCGTGCTTCGTGAACTACTCGACGTTCCCGAAGCTGGTCGAGGGGCACATGATCAGCGACGTGCCGGCCATCCTCGGGAGCATCAACGTGATCGCGGCGGAACTGGACCGGTAGGGCGGTCGAACGTGATCGGTGTCGTGGGGGCCGGTTGGCCGGTCCGTACTCGGAGCAATCCGATGCCTTTGCCGTTCCCCGGCATGGACCCGTATTCGGGGCGGCCGGAGGTCTGGCCGGACCTCCACGCGCGGCTGATCGGTATCGTCGGGAACTGCTGACGCCCCTTCTCAAACCGCGTTACGTCGCCCGTGTCGAGCAGTACGCGTACGTGCTTGATCCCGATGACCCCGCATCCGGGTCGTACGTGATGCCTGACGCGTCCGGCCTCCAAGCCGCCATGGACGCCGCGTACGACCGCGCGGGCTACGATGCCGACACCGATTACAGCCGGCCGCCGGTCCCGCCGTTGAACCCGGACGACGCGACCTGGGCCGCCGCGCTGCTCGCGGCCCGCGCTAGTGCCACCGCGGCGGGGCCGCTGCCTGCTTCAAACCCGACGCCCGACCCGCTCCCCTGACGTCACACATGGCCTGGACCACCGAGAACCGTCGCACCGAAGTCCTCGACCGCCGCCCCGAGCCGTACCTGACGGACGAGATCAAGCGGCTCCTGTCTGAGACCTACTTCCCGCGTTACCCGACGAAGCGGGCCGTCCTGCTGCCGGCGCTGCACGCGGTTCAGCACGCCCACAACTGGATCCCGCCGCAGGCGATGGAGGAGATCGCCGCGTTCCTCGACCTCCAGCCGGCCGAGGTGATGGACACCGCCTCGTTCTATGAGGAGTACTGGCTGAAGCCGAAGGGCAAGTACCTCGTGCAGGTGTGCCGGTCCCTGACGTGCGAGGTTTGCGGATCGGCCGAACTGACCGAGCGGGTGAAGGCCAAGCTCGGCATCCAGCCCGGCGAGACGACGGACGACGGCCGGTTTACCCTCGTCGAGCTCGAGTGTCTCGGGGCCTGCGGCACCGCCCCGGTCGCGCTGATCAACGAGGCGCTGCACGAGAACCTGACGCCGGCCAAGCTCGACGCCCTGATAGACCACCTGCCGGCCGACCCGCACGACTACAACGACCCGACGATCGACTGGGAGCAGGGCGGCTCGGCCCACGCTGCGGCCCACGAGTAGGGGCTGCCAAGTCGTGCCACCGAACTTTCCACCCCATGGCCCCCTCGCCGGTTCCAGCATCACCGCCTGCCGGACCGTCCGCGTCCGCCGAGGCGGACCCTGTGACGCCGACGCTCGTCCTCCCGGCACCGCCCTCGTCCGATAAGCGAAGGTTACCCGTGTTCTGGATCGTACTCCTAGTCCTCGCCGCCGCCGGCATCGGCGGCTGGGCGTACGTCACGCACCGCACGTACCACCTCGTCACCGTCCGCCCCGGCCAGCTGTACCGGGCCGGGCTGCAGGACTTCAGCCCGTTCGAGAACGCCGTCCGGAAGGTGAAGCCGCGGACGATCGTGAGCCTCATCGACGACCGCGAGTTGGCCGACCCGAGCAAGCCGCAGTTCAGGCGGGAGGTCGACACGTTTGCCGATCCCGCCCGCGGCACCCGCGTCGAGCGGGTGCCGGTGGCGCTCGGCGGGTGGCCGCAGGGGGACGAGGTCGAACGGTTCCTGGCCGTCGCCGCCGACCCCGCCCGGCAGCCGGTGCTCGTCCACTGCGCCCAGGGCGTCCGCCGGACCGGCATGATGGTGGCCGCCTACCAACTGTCGGTCCTCGGGTATGACAAGGAGCGGGCGAAGCGGGAGATGGAGGCCTTCGGGCACAGCGACCGGACGGTCGGCGACATCGTCCGATTCATCGACCACTACGACCCGCAAACGAAGCGGATGACCGAGGCTCTGCCGGCCAGCAAAGAGTAGCGGTGGGGAATGGGGCGGGGGGCGACGACGCCGTAGCAGCCCGCCATGGGGGCTCGATCGGATAGCGGGGGTGCCCATGTGGCGGATAACCCGCACTCAGGGCGTTCGCCAGGATAAGATCGCGTTGGGCTGCGAGGTGGACGAGCCGGTCCCGCGGCCCGCGGCCGAGGCAAGTAAGCGAGACCGAACCCCACAGCTCGGGAGGGCGCTATGACCGACCGTAAGCCGACGGCGAGTCGACCGGCCCAAGCGGGTCACTCAACCGGCGCCAAGCCACGGCCGTCTCCCGCCGCCGCGTCAGGTGCAAAGCGTGCCGCCTCGCCGCCCGCCCGAAAGCCCGCGACCACCAAAGCACCGGCCGGCAAACCCGTCGCACCGAAGAAGCCGGGCGACGGCCTGCTCGGCTGGTTCGGTCGCCAAGTCGGTCACGTCGCCAAGGCCGTGTCGACGGACGTTACCCAACCTCCCCCTCGGGTAGCCAAGCCACCGCCCGCCGGCCCCGCCAAGCCGGCCGGCGCCAAGAGCAAGGCGGCGAGCCGCGGGCCCGCACCGGCGTCGGGCGGGCCGGCAGGGGGGCCGCGTAGGGCGGCTTCCCCACCCACCACCTCATCCGTCGCGACGCCGGTCGGTTCCGCCTCGCCCGCCGCCGGGGCCGGCCAGATCATTTACCGCGCCGACCGGATCGAGGAAGTGGACCTGCCGGACCAACCCGGCGTCACGCTCCGGCGGACGATCATCGACGAAGTCATCGTGGGCGCGAACACAACTGACGCAGTTCGGGCCGAATCGGCCAGCGGGAAGTGAGCCGAGCAGGTTTGCCTCGACCCGCACCGCAACGGCTGTCCCGCCGCTCGCGGTGTCGCAGGCCAACCCGGCATCCCTCGCACAGGCAGGCACGCGAACACGAGTCAGTCCTTCGCCGGCGGGCTCGGCGGCACCGGCGGCGGGGCGTCGGCCGGGCCGGTGGTCGGCGGCGCGCTTGCGTCACTCGGG
>JAQGHJ010000062.1 GCA_028288905.1 Phycisphaerales bacterium
TTCGCTCGGCGGCGGAGGACGGCACGGCGGCCGTGCCGGTCGAGCTGATCGCGTTCGCCGAAGAAGAAGGCCCCACCTTTGGCCTCGGCATGCTCGGGAGCCGGGCGCTGGTCGGCGAACTGGGCGATCCGCAGCTTGCCTCGTTGCGCAACGCGGACGGGAAGAGCTACCTGGAGGCGGGCGCCGCCCACGGCGTCGACGCGACGCGGTTCGCGGCGGACCGCCTCGACTCTTCCAAGTTCCTCGGGCTGGTCGAGGTCCACATCGAGCAGGGCCCGGGCATGTGGCGGCGGGACGTGCGGCTGGCCGTCGTCACGGCGATCGCGGGGCGGCGGCAGTACAAGGCGACCGTCCTCGGCGAGGCGAATCACGCCGGCGCGACCTCGATGGGCGACCGCCGTGACGCCCTGGCCGGCGCGGCCGAAATCCTGACGGCACTGGAGTCGGCGGTGAAGGAGCTGGACCCGGCCGCCGTGCTGACCGTCGGCCGGCTGGAGGTGAAGCCGAACGCCGTCAACGTGATCGCCGACCGCGTGACGTTCACGATCGACTTCCGGGCCCCGACCGACGACCTGCTCCGCCGCGGGCACGCGATGATCCAAGCGGTTGTCGCAGCCATCGGGGCCGAGCGCGGGCTGACGGCCGAGCTGGAGCAGACCGAGGCGATCCCGGCCCGGCCGATGGACGCCCGGCTGGTCGACGCCTTGGCCCGGGCCGGCGGCGGGTTACCGACGACCGTCAGCGGGGCGCTGCACGACAGCGCGGTGCTCGCCCCGGTCGTGCCGACCGTGATGCTGTTCGTCCCGAGCCGCGGCGGGATCAGCCACAACCCGGCCGAGTTCAGCCGGGTGGAGGACGTGGCGGCGGCCGCGGCCGTCGTCGAGCGGCTCGTCCGCCGGCCGACGGTGGCGGCGCTGAACGCGATGGATCGGGAGGCGTTCGTGGCGGCCGTCGGCGGGGCGTTCGAGCACTCCCCGTGGATCGCCGGGCGGGGGTGGGACGAGGCCCGCCCGTTCGCGTCGACGGCCGACCTGCACGCCAAGCTGTGCGGGGTCGTGGCGGCGGCGTCGCCGGCCGAGCAGGTCGGGCTGATCGCGGCCCACCCGGACCTCGTCGGCCGGCTCGCCCGCGAGGGCCGGCTGACGCGCGAGAGCACCGCCGAGCAGGCCGCCGCCGGGCTGACCACCCTATCGGCCGACGAGGCGGCGCTGTTCGAGCGGCACAACGCCGCGTACCGCGAGCGGTTCGGCTTCCCATTCGTCATCTGCGCCCGCGAGAACAAAAAGGATGCGATCCTGTCGGCGTTCCCCGCCCGGCTCGCGCACTCGCGGGAGCAGGAGGTCGAGACTGCATTGGCAGAGATTTACAAGATCGCCCGGCTCCGACTCGCGGATGTGGTGTGGGAGAAGTAATCGTCTGGAAGGGCATACGGATATGGCCACGGTCCTGACACACAATTCGTACGGCAAGAGCGCGGTCCGGCTGACGAAGGTCGTCCGCCGCGGCCGGCTTCACGAGCTCTTCGAGATCGACGCCGCGATACAATTAGAGGGTGACTTTGAGCCGGCGTATCGGGCCGGCGACAACCGCGCCGTCGTCGCGACCGACACGGTCAAGAATACCGTGTACGTGCTGGCGAAGGAGAACGACTTCGAGAGCGTCGAGGCGTTCGCCCTCATCCTCGCCCGCCACTTCCCGGCCACGTACCCGCAGGTGACGACGGCGACGGTCGAGTTGACCCGGGCGACGTGGCGGAGGATTGAAGTCGACGGCCAGCCGCACGACCACGCGTTCACCGGCGGCGGGCCGCAACGGCGGTACGCCAAGGCCGTGGCCGCTCGCGGCGGGGTCGCGCCGACCCTCACCGGCGGCGTCCGCGACCTGCTCGTGCTCAAGACGACGGCCAGCGAGTGGAGGGACTTCCACGCGGACCGCTACAGGACGCTTCGGGATGCGACAGACCGAATCCTCGCGACGAAGGTGAATGCCGACTGGGCGTATAGCGCCCTCGACACCGACTTCCCGGTTGCCGCCGCCGCGATCGACGCCGCCGTCCTCACCACGTTCGCCACCCGGCATAGCCTTGGGGTGCAGCAGACGCTGCTCGAGATGGGCGAGGCGGCTCTGGCGGCCTGCCCGGCCATCGACTCGATCGGCTTCGAGCTGCCGAACCTGCACCGCATCCCGTTCAATCTCGACCCGTTCGGCCTGAAGTTCGAGCAGGACGTGTTCGTGGCGACGGACGAGCCGTACGGGCTGATCAAGGGCACGGTCTCGCGGGGGGAGAGGTAACCACGGAGGCACTGAGGCACTGAGGTCATCTGGCAGAAACAAGCCGAGGGAGTCGAGTTGACCTCAGTGCTTCAGTGCCTCCATGGTGATCCGCATTCGCAGTTTGGGACGACCTATGGCCGGCAAGCTCTCCACCCACGTGCTCGACACTGCCAGCGGATGCCCGGCCGGGGGGGTGCGGGTGACGGTCTACTCGATCGACCCCGACGCCCACGCGAAGGACGGCGGCGGGGCGGTCCGGCTGCGGAGCGTGGTGACGAACGCCGACGGCCGGACCGACGGGCCGCTGCTGGACGGCCCGCGGTTCATGGCCGGGCGGTACCGGATCGAGTTCGCCGTCGGCGACTACTTCGCCGCCCGCGGCCACCCGGACGCCCGCCGGTTCCTCGACGTCGTCCCGATCGCGTTCACCGTCGACGACGCCTCGGCCGGCTACCACGTGCCGCTGCTCGTGTCGCCGTGGGCGTACAGCACGTATCGGGGAAGCTGAGAGGAAAGTCTGAAGTGTGAAGGTTGAAGTCTGAAAGGCAGACGCCGTCCTTCGCATGCCACATGGCTTTTGGCCGCTCCTTATAGACTTCAGCCTTCAAACTTCACACTTTCCCTCCCCATGCCCCTCGACCTGCTCATCCGCAACGGCCTCGTGGTGACGCCGGACGGCGTCCGACCGCTCGACGTCGGCGTCGCGGACGGCGCGATCGTCGAGCTGGCCGCCGGGCTGGGCGGGTCGGCCCGGGAGGAGGTCGACGCGGCCGGGCTGCACGTATTCCCCGGGCTGATCGACGCCCACGTCCACTTCAACGAGCCGGGGCGGACGGACTGGGAGGGGTTCGACACCGGGTCGGCCGCCCTGGCGGCCGGCGGGGGGACGTGCTTCTTCGACATGCCGCTCAACGCCCACCCGCCGACGCTCGACGGACCGAGCTTCGACCTCAAGCGGGCGGCCGCCGAGGCGAGCAGCCGGACCGACTTCGCCCTGTGGGGCGGGCTGACGCCGGACAACCTCGACAAGCTCAAAGAGCTGGCCGACCGGGGCGTGGTCGGGTTCAAGGCGTTCATGTCGAACAGCGGGATCGACGACTTCGGCCGGGCCGACGACCTGACCCTGTATCGCGGGATGCAGGCGGCCGCCCGGCTCGGGCTGCCCGTCGTCGTCCACGCCGAGAGCGAGGAGCTGACCGGCCGGCTGACGGCCGAGGCCCGGGCGGCGGGGCGGCGGGGCGTCCGCGACTACCTGAACAGCCGGCCGATCCTCGCCGAGGTGGACGCAATCCGCCGAGCCATTTTGTTCGCGGCGGAAACCCGATGCTCGCTGCACGTCGTGCACATCAGTTCGACGGCGGGCCTGGATGCCGTGGCCGAGGCGCGTCGGGCGGGGGCGAACGTCACCGGCGAGACGTGCCCTCACTACCTCGCCCTATCGGCTGACGACGTTGAGCGGATCGGGGCGGCGGCCAAGTGCGCCCCGCCGCTGCGACCGGCTGACGAAGTCGAACTGATGTGGTTGCAGTTGGAGGCCGGCGGCTTCGATCTCGTCGCCTCTGACCACTCGCCTGCCCCGGCGTCGTTGAAGACCGACTCCGACTTCTTCAAGGTTTGGGGCGGCATCGCCGGCGTTCAGTCAACGCGGTCCGTCCTGCTCAGCCGCGACCCGCCGCTGGCCCTCGCCCTCGTCGCCCGGCTCACGTCCTCGGCACCGGCAGAGCGGTTCGGGATTAAGGCCAAGGGGACGCTCGCGATCGGACAAGACGCCGACCTGGCGCTCGTCGAGATCGCCGCGTCGTACGCGCTGCGGCGAGATGACCTGCTCGACCGGCACCGGCTCAGCCCCTACGTCGGCCGGTCGTTCCGCGGCGTCACGCGGCGGACGATCGTCCGGGGGCACATGGTCTTCCGCGACGGGCGGACGGTCGGCGACTTCCGCGGGCGGTTCCTCGCGCCGACGAGGCGGGAGGCCGCCGGTGCTTAGCCAGCTCGTCCGCGGCCCGCTGCTCGTCCCGCACCCTGGTGGGGCGGTCGACTACCACCCCGACGGCGTACTCGCCGCCGACGCCGACGGCGTGTTGCTCTACGCCGGGTCGTGGTCCGGGTTGAGGTGCCAGCTCGGCGACGACGTGCCGCCCGTCCGGCCGGCCGACGGCGTGATGCTGCCGCCGTTCCTCGACCTGCACACCCACGTCCCCCAGCACCCGATCCGCGGGCACTTCGTCGACGGCGTGGCGGACGACGCCCCCGGCGGCAAGCTGCTGGCCGGGCTGAACCGCAACGTGTTCCCGACCGAGGCCAAGTGCCACGACCAGGCCCACGCCGAGCGGGTCACCCGGGGGTTCGCGGCCGACACGCTGGCCCACGGCGTGGTCGGCGGGGCGGCGTACATGACCGTGTCGGCTGCCGCCACCGAGGCGGCGCTCAACGTCCTACCCGCGGCGTGGTCGGTCGGCATGGTGCTGATGAACCAGAACTGCCCACTTGACCTGCGGACAAACGAGCCGGCCCTGGAGGCGGACCACGAGCGGCTGGCGGCCCGCTTCGGCCAACGCGTCATCGTCACCGACCGGTTCGCCGTGGCCGTCGACTCACCCCTGCGGCGGCGGGCGGCCGCCCTCGCCGGCCGGCTCGGGCTGCGGACGCAGACCCATCTCAATGAACAGATGGCCGAGAAGTCGTTCGTGGAAACCGGTCTTTACCCGAACGCCGGGTCCTATACTGACGTCTACCGGAGGGACGGGTTGCTCGCCCACCGGTGCATCCTGGCCCACTGCATCCAGATGCGGCCGGACGAGTGGGCCATCGTCCACGAGACCGGGTCGGTCGTCGCCCACTGCCCGACGTCGAACCTGCTGTTGGGTTCTGGCGTGATGCCGCTGGACGAGGTGCTGGACCGCGGCATCCCGTACGCGATCGCGACTGACGTCGGGGCGTCGCCGACGGTGAGCCTGCTGGCCGAGATGAAGCGGTTCCTGACTGTCCACGCCGGGCGGTCGACGCGGGCGACGCCGACCGAAGCGCTGTACCGGACGACGCTAGCCCCCGCCGAGATATTGGGCCTCGACGGGCAGTTCGGCCGGCTGGCGGCGGGGCGGCCGATGTCGTTCGTGGAAGTGGCGAGGGCCGAACCCGCCGCGGGTGTCGCGGGGGGCGTGACGGCAGACGACATCATCCGATCCCTCTTGCCCGCGGACGTCGACCGCCCGGCCGCCGCCGTCCGCAGGGTGACGATCAACGGAAAGACCGTGAGCCACTGAGATGCGCGACCACGTCCTCCTGCACATCAACGGCCGCCCGACCACGGTCGCCGGCGACGACGCGTTCCTGACGCTGTCCGACCTGCTCCGCAAGCGGCAGCGGCTGACCGGGACGAAGGTCGTCTGCGCCGAGGGCGACTGCGGGTCGTGTGCCGTGCTGATCGGCCGCCCGGTGCCCGCGGGTGACTGCGGCCCGGGCGGCATGCGGTACGCCGCCGTCGCCAGCTGCATCCAGATCGCCTTCCAGCTCGACGGGGCGCACGTCGTCACGGTCGAGGGGTTACGAGACGGGCGGGGATTGAACCCGATCCAGCAGTCGATGGCCGCCTGCCACGGGGCCCAGTGCGGGTTCTGCACGCCGGGGATCGTGGTGTCCCTGTACGGCCTGATGCACGACGGCCGCCCGGCCGGCGCGGCGGCGGTCCGGCGGGAACTGGCGGGGAACCTGTGCCGGTGTACCGGGTACGAGGCAATCGTGAAGGCGGCCGTGACGACGGACCGGGCTGCCCTTAAATCGCTGGACGCCCTGTACCCACCGGGGCCGCTGGCGGCCGATCTGACGGCAGCGGCCGCGGAGGAGGTGCGGGTGGCCGCCTCGAACGGCCGGTCGGTCTACAAGCCGACGACGGCCGCCGCCGCCTGCCGGTTCCGTGCCGAGCACTCGGATTGCTCCGTCGTCGCCGGGGCGACGGACCTGGGCGTCGTCTACAACAAGCGGACCCGCCCGATCACCGTCGCCCTGAGTTTGAACAGCGTGGCCGAGTTCCGCGGCGTGCGGCGGGACGGCAACGCCTTGTACGTCGGGTCTGGGGCCACCCTGTCCGACCTCGAGCGGGCAGCGGCCGAGCACCTGCCGGAGCTCGGCCGGTTCATGGCGTGGTTCGGGTCGCCGCTGATCAAGAACGCCGGCACGCTCGGCGGGAACCTCGTCACCGGCTCGCCGATCGGGGACACGCTGCCGGCGCTGACCGTGCTCGGGGCCGAGATCGACGTGGTCGGCACGGCCGGCACCGGCCGGGTGCCGATCGGCGCGTTCTACGCCGGTTACCGCAAGACGGTGCTGCGGCCCGACGAACTGGTGGCCGGCATCCGCATCCCGCTTCCGGCCGCCGGCGAGGCGGTGAAGCTGTACAAGGTGTCCCGCCGCAAGGATCTGGACATCTCGACGTTCGGGGCCGCGATCTGGACGCGGCAGACGAACGGCACGCTCGCCGACGTCCGCATCGCCTACGGCGGGGTCGGCCCGATGGTGCTGCGGATGACCCGGGCCGAGGATGCGCTGCGCGGCAAGGCCCCGACGCTCGCCCGGTTCGAGGCGGCGGGCGAGCTCGCGGCCCAGGACGTGACTCCCATCACGGACGTCCGCGGGTCCGAGGCGTACCGGCGGGCGCTGGCCCGGAACATCCTCGTGAAATACTGGCACGAGACGACGGGCGGTGGCGGCGGGGAGGATGATCACGACGGCGGCGGGACCGGCGACGGGACTGGGGAAGGCAACGGCCGGGGCGCGGTGTCGAATACTGACGACGCAACGGATTCGCGCCGCCCGGTCATTGCGGCGTCGGTCGGCTGAAGACAGCGCCACCCCGCAGCCGAACGCCGCTACCCCTCTCGATCCGGGAGAGGGCAGGGGTGAGGGGGGCCCGGCGGGTCGATGTGGCTTCGGACCTGCAACCGTTCGCCCGGGCGATCGAAGCCGGTTCGTCCCGCCCGCCCCCCACACCCGCCGCGGCTGCGCCGCGACGACTTCTCCCGGAGGGAGAGGTGGAATATGGGAGACCGGCACCCGCGGTCGTCTCCCCCGACCGCCCGCGGCGCGTCCGCCGGACGATTCTACGAGACTCCTCATGGCCTCCATCGGCAAGGACATCGCCCACGACTCCGCCGCCACCCACGTGACGGGCGAGTCCGTCTTCCTCGACGACCTGGCCCCGCTCGCCGGCGAACTGGTGGCCGGTTTCGTGCCCTCCCCGCTCGCCCACGGCCGGCTCCGCCGGCTAGACCTATCGGCCGCCGCCGCCGTGCCGGGCGTGGTCGCCATCCTCACCTCCAAGGACGTCCCAGGCCACAACCACTTCGGCCCGGCCGTGAAGGACGAGGTGCTGTTGGTCGAGGACGAGGCCGTTTTCATCGGGCAGCCACTGGCGGTCATCGCGGCCGAGTCGGCGTCCGTCCTCCACGCGGCCGTTAAGGCGGCAGTCGTGGAGATGGACGAACTGCCCGAGCTGTTCTCGATCGACGAAGCGCTGGCGGCCGGCGCGTTCATCGGGTCGCCCCGGCACATGGCCCGCGGCAACCTGGCCGCCGGGTTCGCGGCGGCCGACCGGACGGTCGAGGGGACGCTCGATATCGGCGGGCAGGAGCACTTCTACCTCGAGTCGCAGGTGGCGATCGCGGTGCCCGGCGAGCAGGGGCAAATGGTCGTCCACTCGTCCACCCAGCACCCGAGCGAGGTGCAGATGATGGTGGCCGAGGTGCTCGGCGTGCCGTTCAACCACATCGTGTGCGTGTGCAAGCGGATGGGCGGCGGGTTCGGCGGGAAGGAGACGCAGGCCGCCCAGCCGGCCATGATGGCCGCCCTCCTCGCCGCCCGCACCGGTCGGCCGGTCCGGTTCGTCTACACGAAGGACGACGACATGCGGTGGACGGGCAAGCGGCACCCGTTCAAGGCGGTCTACAAGGCCGGCTTCACGATGGACGGACGCCTGACCGCGGTCGACCTCAAGCTCTACTCCAACGGCGGCTGCTCGACCGATCTGTCATTCGCGGTGCTGGAACGGGCGATGCTCCATTCGGATAACGCCTACTACCTACCGGCCGTGAAGATCGAGGGCCGGGTCTGTCGGACGAACCTGCCGAGCAACACAGCGTTCCGCGGGTTCGGCGGGCCGCAGGGGATCGCGGCGATCGAGAACGTGCTGGCCGCCGTCGCCGCCGACCTCGGCGTCGACCCGCTCGACGTCCGGCAGGCCAACTGCTACGGCATCGCCGACCGCAACGTCACCCACTACGGCCAGCTGATCCGGAACAACGTGCTGCCTGAACTGTTCGCAGCCCTGCGGGCCGAGTGCGACTACGACGCCCGCCGGGCGGCGATCGCGCAGTTCAACGAGCGGTCCGCGACGCACCTGAAGGGCATGGCGCTGTCGGCCGTCAAGTTCGGCATCTCGTTCACCCGCCGGACGATGAACCAGGCGAACGCCCTGGTGAACGTGTACCAGGACGGTTCGGTCATCGTCACGACCGGCGCGACCGAGATGGGCCAGGGGGTGAACACCCGCATCCGCCAGGTCGTGGCCGACGAGTTGGGCGTGGCGTATGCGGCGGTGCTTGTGGCGGCGACGGCGACGGACAAGAACAACAACACCAGCCCGACGGCCGCCTCGGCCGGCACGGACCTAAACGGGGCGGCCGCCGCCGACGCCTGCCGCCGCATCCGTGAGCGGATGGCAGCCGTCGCCGCCGGCATGCTCGCCCGCCCCGACGACGGCCTCGCGGCCGAGCCGGCCCGGGTGCGGTTCGAGGAGAACCGGGTGTACGACGAGCGGGCCCCGGACCGCGCCGTGTCGTTCGCCGCCGTCTGCTGCCAGGCGTACGAGCAGCGGGTGAGCCTCGGCGAGCGCGGGTTCTACGCCACCCCCGGCGTCGACTTCAACCGCGAGACGGGCCGGGGCAGCCCGTTCCTGTACTACACGAACGGCGTCGCCTGCACTGAGGTGACGATCGACCGCTTCACCGGCGAGTTGGCCGTGACCCGGGTCGACCTCATCATGGACGTCGGCAAGCCGCTAAACCCCGGCATCGACCGCGGGCAGGTGGTCGGCGGGTTCGTCCAGGGTATGGGCTGGGCGACGGCCGAGGAGCTGGTGTATGGCCCCAAGGGCCAACTGCTGTCAAACAGCCCGACGACGTACAAGATCCCGGGCGTGGCCGACGTGCCGACGGACCTGAACGTCCGCTTCCTGGACAACCCGAACAACGACGTGAGCCTGTACCGGAGCAAGGCCGTCGGCGAGCCGCCGCTCGTCCTCGGGCTCAGCGCGTGGCTAGCAGCGAAGGACGCGGTCCGGCACGCCGATCAGGCGGCTGCCCGAGACCTCGCCCTACCGGCCACGGGGGAGCGGCTTCTCATCGCCCTCGCCGGCGCCCGCAACGGCAGCCGAGGTGGCATCGAAGAGTCCGTACCAGCGTAGAGCCGGCCCGAGCAGTCACGGAACCGCCCGAAGTACTTCAACGGGTGCGGACAGCATGGGTGGACATCCGGTGCGGCCAGATGGTCTCCCGATCTGGTGCAGCGGGTCGCCGCCTTGTGGTGCGGGGGTCCCTCCTGCACCCGTCCCGCAGGGACGGCCCGCATTGTAGCCGCGGCCGCGCGAGATCTGGCCGTCGGGTGCCCTAGGGTGCGGTAAGCCGCTCACGCCCCGCCTTCCGCTGATCAGCTTCCGCCGCCCGCACCAGCACCCGCACGCCGTGCCGCGGCCGCAGCGTGATGCTCGGCCTCAGCTCCAGCCGGAACGCCGGGTCGGGGTCCAGCCGGACCCGCTGGCAGACCGCCGCGAGCACCAGCGACGCCTCGGCTATGGCGAACGCCTGGCCGACGCAGACCCGCGGCCCGCCGCCGAACGGGAAGTACGCGAACCGGGGCAGCGCCCGCTCGAACGCGTCCGTCCAGCGGCCCGGGTCGAACGCTTCGGGCTCCGGGAAGTAGCGCGGGTCCCGGTGCACGGCCCACTGGCTCATGAAAACCGTGGTCCCGCGGGGGACGGGCACGCCGCAGACCGTGCAATCGGCGACCGCCTCCCGGCCGAGCACGTCGGCCGGCGGGTACAGCCGCATCGCTTCGCCCACGACTTGGCGGGCGTACGGCAGCCGGGGCAGGTCGGCGTGGGTCGGCGGCCGCCCGCCGAGCACCCCGTCGAGCTCCCGCCGGAGCGTCCCCTGTGCGTCGGGGTGGTCGGCCAGCAGGTACAGGGCGTACGTCAGGGCCAGTGCGGTCGTCTCGTGCCCGGCGAGGAAGATCGTGCGGGCCTCGTCCAGCAGCTGCTGGTCGGTCATCGCCGACCCATCCTCGTCCCGGGCGCGGAGCAGGACCGAGAGCAGGTCGTGAGCCGGTGCCGCGCCGGTGGCAGCTGCCCGGCGGCGGGCGATGATGCCGCCGACCACGCTGTCGAGCGCCCGGACGGCCCGGCGGAGCCGCAGGTTGGCCGGGGTCGGCAGCCAGTCCGGGACCGGCAGGAGCCGGGCGAACCGGGCGTCGATCGCCCGCAGGGCGGACTCCATGGCCGCCCCGACGGCGTGCGGGTCCGGGCAGGCGTCGGCCCCGAACAGCGTCTTGCACGCTATGTCGAGCGTCAGCCGCATCAGGTCGTCGTGAACGTCCCGGACGACGGGCCCGCCGCCGGCCGCCGCCGCGGCCGACGCCCACCCGTCGACCATCCGGCCGGCGGCCGCGGTCATGTCCGGGGCGTACGCGGCCAACCGGCCCGGGTGGAACGCGGGGGCGGCCAGCTTCCGTTGCCGCCGCCAGAACCCGCCCTCGGACGTGACCAGCCCGTCGCCGAGGATTGGCCGGTACATCCGTAGCCCGAAGTGCTTGACGAAGTTCGCGGCCTGGGCGACCAGGACCTGCTCGATCAGGTCCGGGCGGCTAAATAGCAGGACCCGGCGGCCGGGCAGCCGCAGCGGCACGACGTCGCCGTATTCCCGGGCACAGCGGAGGAAGAACCCGAGCCGGTCGGCCCGGAAGTCGGCGAGGTGGCCGGTGAGGAAGCGGGGCGGAGGTCCGGCGGGCGGGGCGGGCATGGCGGCGCACGGTAGGCCCGCGGCCCGCGGCCGTAAAGCGACGGCCGAACGCGAACCCCGCGCCCGGGCCTCGCCTCGCGTCGCTTCGGCAGTTCGTCGGCCGTGCGGGCTACCACCTCGCCACGGGTAGGACGGCGGCCGGTGGCCCGCAGCCGGCCGTTTTTCCTCCTACGGCTCAGGCCGGGGCGGGTGCCGAGGCCACACGGCTATGCAGCGCCGAACCCCAGGCGCGCCCTCAGGTCGCGCAACGGCAGGGCCAACAGTTCGTCGCGGGTCAGCGGCAAGGAAAGCACGCCGCGCGTGCGGCGACCCAAACGCCAACCGCCGAACATGCCACGCGGGCAGATGACCAAACCCCACGCGATGGCCGTCGACACCAAAAGCCACAGCGTGAACCTGCCGCCCCAGCTGCGCGTCCGCAGTTCCCATGCCGCGAGGCAGGCTTCGCCGCGCCATCCGGTGTCGTAGCCGGTCACCAGGTGGTTCACGTCGTGGACGTATAGGAGCGCCCGCCGCTGCCTGCCGTTGGGAAATGGGATCCTCAGCGGGCCGAGGTGGAGGAACGCGACGCGAGTGTCGGCACCGCCGTTCCGCCCGAAGTCGTGGGCGTCGTAAAAGCGCTGCAGCCCCGCCCCGACGGAGTCACCGCCGGAACATCCAGAACCGTCGCTTCCTGCCATTTGTGACCTCCTCTTAGCCGCCCGGCGGACGATTTTGACCGGCGGGCCGACCCGGTCAAATGCCGTTGTGGTGTCCCGCCCCGTCCCATTCCGGCCGCCGAGTCCGTAATTCAAATGCCGGCCCACGCACCGCCGTAGCCCGTTCAATGCCCTCTGTCGGCTGCTCCGCCTCTGGGCACGAATTGCCTATGCAATGCGGGCAGGACGGCGACTCTAAACTCCGGGGGCCGCTGCAAGGGCCGGAACTTCACCCGCGGTATCCTCCGGACGGGTACGATCCCGCGCCGCCCGACGACGGCCCCCATGATCCGCCGGCAGGAGAATCTCACCATGGCACACTCCCGGCTCCTCCTCGCGTGCCTGAGCGTATCCCTTTGCCTATTCCCCGCCCGCCCGGCCCGCGCCGA
>JAQGHJ010000093.1 GCA_028288905.1 Phycisphaerales bacterium
GACGGCCACCACCGCCGTCCGGCACACGCCGGTCCCGAAGGCGTCGTCGTTCGTCCCCGCGGCCGCCGCGGCCGTCGTCGCCCCGGCCCGGGCCGCCCGGGTTGTCACCAACGACATGATCGCCGCCCGCGCGTACGAGATCTGGACGAGCGGGGCCGGCGGCAGCGAGTTCGACAACTGGTGCCGCGCCGAGGGCGAGCTCCGCGCCGCCTGAGCCGGCTAATTGCAGCCGGCCCACCAACGGGTCGGCGCACGATTGACCGTTCGCCTCCCGCGAGACCTCGCGGGGAGCGGCCGGAACAACCACGGCGGGTCCCGAGGCTCCTCGGGACCCGCCGCATTTCGTTGCGCGAGCACCTCGGCGGGGTTTCACCCGCGGGGGCCGGGCCCACCCTCCCGTCGGAAGTGCCGACTATGATGCTCGCCTCGGCGGGCGGCGGCACACACGGGAGCGGCGGCATGGCGTGGATTTACCTGGTTCTGGCGGGCGGGTGCGAGGTGGCGTGGGCGTTCGGCCTGAAGAAGTACGGCTTCCGCGCCAGCGGCGGGTCGGCGGCCACGGTCGTCGGCATGCTGATGAGCTTCTGGCTCCTGAGCCTCGCCATGCGGTCGCTCCCGCTCGGCACCGCCTACGCGATCTGGACTGGCATCGGCGCGGTCGGGGCCGCCGTCGTCGGCATGGCGCTGCTGGGGGAGCCGCGGGAGGCGGGGCGGGTCGTGTGCATCCTGCTCATCCTCGCCGGAATCGTGGGGCTGAAGGCGTCATCCGGAGGCGACGGTGGCGGAAGCGGGGCGATTGACCCGGTCCCAGGCCGGACCAGCGGCTCCGGCCACTAACCGTTGAAGGGCCCGGCCCCCGGAGTCGGGTGCTGCGGGTCTGGCGGGTCCTGCCGCGGCGGCGCGGGCGGCGCGCCGGGCGGCCCGCCGGCGGCGGCAGCCATCTTGGCCGGGTGCTGCTTCATGCCGTTCTCGAGTGCCGTCAGGAACCGCGGGGCCTGCCCGGCCGGCAGGAACACCCGCGCCGACACGGCCGCCGCGGGAAAGAACCCGGTCAGGAAGTCGAAGAAGAACTCGCTCGGGGAATGCCCGATCAGCACGCCGTTGGCGTACGTGCCGCTGAGCATGTCGTCCGGGACCTTGAAGTTGTCGTACAAGTCTTGGAGGTTGGTCCGCCCGGGAGCGGGCAGCGGCAAGGCGGGCGGCGGGCCGAAGGCGCGGGTGAAGTTTTCCAGGTTCTGGCGGAGGGCGGCGATCAGCTCGGTGACCGTCAGCGGCGTCATCACCACTCGGGCGACGACCTGGTGCGGGCGGGTCAGGTGCTGGAAGAAGTCGACGACGAACTCCTTCGGCCCGTCGAGCACGACCTGGCCGGTGGTAAACACCCCGCGCGCGACGCGCTCCGGCACCCGGGCGGACAGCGGCGGCTGGGCCGGCTGGCTCGGCTTGAAGTTGGACAGGTCGCCGGGCGGCGGGGTCATGTCGCTCATGTTCGGCCCATCCTACGCCCGCGCGGGGCGATGAGAAGCGGCCGCCGGGACCGACGCGGACCGCCGCCGTCGCAAAATATGGCATTCCGGTGCCCGCGACGGCGAACCCGCAGTGGCCGGCCGGCGTAACCTACGGCGTGGTGGGAGCGCGGCACCGCCTGTCGGCGGCCAGCTTTTCGTTGACACTCCTACAAAGCCCTACTAATTTGTACGCGACGGCCGATCGGGGTCCGCGGGCCGTCGCCCGCGCCGTCCCGCCGGATCAGCCCGCGGGTCGCCGCCCCGGCGGCCGCCGGCGTCGCGACCCGCCCCCACACCGCCCGGGGGCGCGCCCCTCACCGAGCCGTCCACCGTGAACCCCGACCTCCGCGCCAGGGCCGAGAAAGTGCTCGGCTATACCTTCCGGAACCCCGACCTCCTCAAGGAGGGGCTCACCCACGCCTCGATCGCCGACAACCGGCTCGAGAGCAACGAGCGGATGGAGTTTCTCGGCGACGCCGTCCTCGACCTGATCATGTGCGAGGCGCTGTACCGCCGGTTCCCCCTGTACCAGGAAGGGGACCTGACGAAGGTGAAGTCGGCCGTCGTATCCCGCCAGACCTGCGCCGAGGTGGCGGTGGAGACTGAGCTTTCCGGCCTGCTCATCATCGGCCGGGGCATCAGCGGCAAGCACTCCATGCCCAGTTCGTTGGCGGCCGCCGTGTACGAGTCGGTCGTGGCGGCGATCTACCTCGACGGCGGGTTCGAGGCCGCCAAGGAATACGTGCTCCGGACGATGACCCCGAAGGTGGACGAGATCGTGTCCGCCGCCCACCTGAACAATTACAAGGCGCTGTTCCAGACCCACGCCCAGCGCCTGCTCGGCGGCACGCCGTACTACGAGGTGCTGGACGAGAAGGGGCCGGAGCACAGCAAGTGCTTCGAGGTCGGCGTGACCGTCGGGCACCGCCGATTCGAGCCGGCCTGGGGGCCGAACAAGAAGATGGCCGAGCAAAAGGCGGCCCTGATGGCCCTGCGGGAGCTGGGCGTGATGGCCGAGGCTGAGGTGGACGAGGCGCTGGAAGAGGTGACCGGCACCGTGTCCAACGGCGACGGCGACTACGACGATTGACGCCGATCGGCCCCGGCCGAGCGCGTACCACCCTTTGGGGACCAGAGCCGGCTGGGCACTAAGGTTTGCCCCGGCCCCGCCGACCCGATAGATTTGTACGCACCATGCGCTGCCCGTTCTGCTCGGCGGATAAAGAGAGCCTGCAAGTGATCGACTCCCGCACGTGCGACAACGGGCGGTCGATCCGCCGGCGGCGCAAGTGCGTCAACTGCGGCAAGCGGTTCACGACGTACGAGCGGGTCGAGCAGACGACCCGGCTGATGGTCATCAAGAAGGACGGCCGGCGGGTGCCGTGGGACAAGGAGAAGGTCCGGACCGGTATCGAGCGGGCGAGCTTCAAGCGGCCGGTCGCCGAGGAGGACATTCAACGGGCGGCCGACGACGTCGAGGAAGAGGTGCGGGCGGCGTTCGACCGGGAGGTCCCGTCGACGGCCGTCGGGCAGATCGTTGTCGACCGCCTCCGCCGGCTCGACCACGTGGCTTACGTGCGGTTCGCCAGCGTGTACCGGGAGTTCAAGACGGTCGACGACTTGGTGGCCGAGGCCCGGGCGGTGATCGAGGCCCGTCACTACGACGACGTGCCGGGGCAGGGCAAGCTGTTCGTCGAGCCGCCGGCACCAGACGCCCGCCCGGCGGCGAACGGGTCGGCCCGTCCGGTCGTACCGACTGGAACGGGCGAGGGCGGCGAGGACGCATCGCCCGCCCCCAAAAAGCTTCGTCGCGGCCGCCGGCCGGCAGCGGCGGAGGACAAGCCCGCGGGGCTGGTTCAACCCGTCGGCGCGGCGGCGGAGTGACGCGGCGGCAGCAGTGTTCGAACGGTGCCGAAGAGCGTCTTCCCGCGCGACACAGGCTTGAAGCGACTCCGGTCGTTCGATCGCTTCGCGGTCCGGTCCCGCTCCGAGTGTTCCGGGAGGGGGGCATAACGCCGGGCGGCCCCGAACCCAGCAGATCCCGATCGCCGAAACTACCCTCCGTTCCGCGAAGTTAAGCCGTAACGGAAGCGCCGGTCCCAACGTTCGAGCTCGCACGCCCCCCGGAGGACAACCGATGACCCTGCCGACCCCCCGTACCGCCGGCCTTCGTTCCGCTGCCCGGATGCTGGCCACCGCGGCGGCCCTCGGCGGCGCGATGGCGTGCGTCGGCCTCGCGACGACCGGCTGCTCGACCGACATCAAGGCGCCGGCCCCGACGACCCGCTACTCGGTCTTGCCGGCGGCGGTCAACCTGCCCGCCTTCATGGAGGGCACGATTGAGGACCGCGCCCTCATCACGCCCGAGAGCCAGCAGCCGATGAACGTGTCC
>JAQGHJ010000107.1 GCA_028288905.1 Phycisphaerales bacterium
GCACCGACCCCTGCAGCCGCGCCGGCCCCGGCTCCCGCCGCCCCTCCGGCCCTGCGGCCGGCGGCCCACCTGCCGGCGGCGATGCAGCCCCCGATGCAGCGGCCGACCGTCACGATCGGGCCCAGCAAGATGGCCGGCACCGCCGAACGGCGGCCCGTCATCGTCGCCGCATCGACCGGCGTCCCGCCGCAGATGCTCAACGCGTCGATGCTCAAGCCGGCCACCATCCAGGGGCCGAAGGTCATCCGCGTCGAGAAGCCCGACGTCGTCGCCGCCCCGCGGCGGCCCGGCATGGGCCCCCGCGGGCGGGACGAAGGTCCGGCCCCCGGCTACAACACCGCCCGCCCGACCACCGGTCGCGGCGTGAAGGTGACGGTCGACGAGGAAGAGGAAAAGAAGAAGGCAGCCGCCAAGAAGGGGCTGAACCTGACCGGGCGTCGCAAGGGCAACGACGGTCGCCGCGGCGAGGCCGACGAGCGGCTCAAGGAGTTCAGCGAGGCCGACCTCGCCGAGCGGACGAACCGGATGGCCCAGGCGGCCAAGTACGTCCACGGCGTCGGCCAGCAGATGGACCGGGCCAACCGCCAGGGCCGCCAGCTCATCGCCCGCCTGCCCGGGCAGCGGGGCGAGCCGGTCGAGATCGAGGAGCCGATCACGCCGCGGACCCTGTCCGCCGCGCTCGGCGTCAAGGTCAACGACATCATCGGCAAGCTCATGCGGACGCACCGCATGATGGTCGGCATCAACCAGGTGATGACGCCGGACACGGCCGCCCTGGTCGCCCTCGACTTCGGCGTCGACCTACAGGTCGTCGAGCAGACGACGCTCGAGGAGGAGCTGGTCCGCGAGTACGACGCCCGCGAGCGGGACGAGTCGGACCTCCGCACCCGCCCGCCGGTCGTCACGATCCTCGGGCACGTCGACCACGGCAAGACGAGCCTGCTGGACAAGATCCGGCAGGCGAACGTGGCCGCGGGCGAGGCCGGCGGCATCACGCAGCACACCGCCGCCTGGACCGTCGAGGTCACCGGCGGGGACGGGCTGCCCAAGCGGGTCACGTTCATCGACACGCCGGGCCACCAAGCCTTCACCAGCATGCGGGCCCGCGGGGCCAACATGACGGACGTGGTCGTGCTCGTCGTCGCGGCCGTCGAGGGCGTCATGCCCCAGACGATCGAGTCGATCAACCACGCCCGAGCCGCCAAGGTGCCGATCATCGTGGCGATGAACAAGATCGACCGCCCGGACGCCAACCCGGAAATGGTCCTCGGCCAGCTGGCCGCCCAGGGCCTGAACCCGGTCGAGTGGGGCGGCGACATCGAGGTGATCCGCACCTCCGCCCACACCGGCGAGGGCATCCCGGAGCTGATCGAGATCCTGGACTACCAGTCGCAGCTGCTGGACCTGAAGGCGGACCCGACGGCGATGGCCCGCGGGACCGTCATCGAGGCCCGGGTCGACGTCGGCCTCGGGTCGGTCGGCACGATGCTCGTGCAGGACGGGACGCTGAAGGTCGGCGACGTGATCCTGTCCGGCCAGGGCTGGGGCCGGATCCGGACGCTGCTGAACGACCGCGGCGAGATGATCCAAGAGGCCGGACCGAGCACCCCGGTGATCGTCAGCGGGCTCAGCGCGGTGCCAAACGCGGGCGACAAGTTCTACGCCCTCGACGACGCCGACCGCGCCCGCGAGATCGCCGAGGAGCGGGAGATGCTCGTCCGCCAGAAGGACCTGGCGGTCAAGAACGCCCCGGTCAACACGGCCGACGCGCTGTACGCCAAGATGCGGGTCGGGCAGATCAAGACGATCAACCTGATCATCAAGGCCGACGTCCAGGGCAGCGTCGAGACGCTGACCAAGACGGTGACCGACCAGAACACCGAGGAAGTCCGGATCCGCGTGATTCACTCGGCCGTCGGCGGCATCACCGAGAGCGACGTCGAGTTGGCGGCGGCGACGAAGGACGTGAACGAGAGCACGGTCATCGTCGGCTTCCACGTCGTCCCCGACGAGAAGGCCCGGCAGAAGGCCGAGCAGATGCACGTCGAGATGCGGACGTACCAGGTCATCTACGAGATCTTCGACGACCTGAAGAAGGCCCTGAGCGGCATGCTCGAGCCGGAGGTGCGGGAGAAGCTGCACGGGCACGTCGAGGTCCGGCAGGTGTTCAAGGTGTCCCGGCTCGGGAACATCGCCGGCTGCCTCGTGCTCGACGGGCACGTCCAGCGGGGCAGCAAGATCCGCCTCACCCGCGGCGGGATCGTGGTCACCGAGGACATCTCGATCGAGTCGCTCAAGCGGCTCAAGGACGACGCCAAGGAGGTCAAGGCCGGCCTCGAGTGCGGCATTAAACTGGCCGGGTACGACGACATCAAGGTCGGCGACGTGTTCGAGGCGTACATCCGCGAGACGATCCAGCGGACGCTGTGAGAGAGTAGGCGGTACGTGGTACGCGGTAGGCAGAGCAGGACGAAGGCTTCTGCCTTTGTCTTGACCGCCTACCGTCTACCGCGTACTGCCTACTATGGTAATAGGCGTTCTACAGATCGAGCTCGGCATCCCCGACGCCTTCTCGTTGAAGGACAAGCGGTCGTCGGTGAAGAGCATCAAGGACCGGATCGGACGGAACCACAACGTGTCGGTCACCGAGGTCGGGGCGCTGGAGGAACACCGGCGGTCCGTCCTGGCCGTCGCGATGGTGGGGAACGACAAGAAGTACGTCGAGGGTGCCCTGAGCAAGCTGGTCGACATGGTGCGGCAGGTGCCGACGGTCGAATTGCTCGACTACCAGACCGATTTCCTTTAGGGGTCGGCGTACCCCCGACCGCACCGCGTCGTTCGAGGCGTGGGCGCGGCCTGGTCGCTTCGGCGACCGAGGAGAGGGTCACCCGGAACGCGTCAGGCCCTCGGCCCGGCACACGGATTAGGTTCGGAAGGCAGCGATAGCACGGTATGTCCAGAAGGTCAGAAATGCTCGGCAGCACGATCCAGCGCGAGCTGGCAACGTTCATCATGCACGAGATGGCGGACCCGCGGGTCCCGGCCATCGTCAGCGTCACCCGGGTCGAGGTGTCGCGGGACCTGGAGAC
>JAQGHJ010000167.1 GCA_028288905.1 Phycisphaerales bacterium
GCCTTGCACAATAAATGCCATATTGTCGGTGTTGATAGCGGACCCAACGACGTTGGGTGCAGCGAGAACCCCGATGGGACTGCCACAAAGTTGGTGAGCCAGCTTATTTTTGTGCAAGGCCCCCGGAGGGAGAGGGGGCCGGACGCGGTCGGAGACGGCTCGCCCTCACTCCGCCACCCGCCGGGCCCACCCGAACGTGGCGGCAGCCTTGGCGTTGTACGCGGGGTCGGCGGGCTCGAAGCTGGAGACGTGGACGTCCCGGCCGGCCGCCTCGATGAACTCGCCGTTGCCGAGGTACATCCCGACGTGGCTGACGTGCCCGCGGCGGGCGTTGAGGAAGAACAGCAGGTCCCCGGGCAGCAGCCCGTCCCGGAACCACCGGGTGGCGACGAGCCGGCCGGCGGCCGACTGCATGTCCGCATCCCGCGGCAGCCGCAGCCCGGCCGCGGCGTAAGACGTCTGGGTCAACCCGCTGCAGTCGATCCCGTCGCTTGTCTTCCCGCCCCACACGTACCGGGTGCCGGTCAGCGGCGTCGCGTGCGCGACGGCCTTGGCCACCGCCGCCTCGGCGGCCGGCGACGTGTGGGCCCGCAGCCGCCGGCCGAACTCGTAGGCGTCGACGAACCGCAGCCCGGCTTCGTCCACCCACCCGAGGTACCCGTCGGACGAGTGGACAAGCCAGCAGGCCGTCCCGCCGGTCCCGGCCGCCGCTGCCGTCCCGCCGGCCGCGGCGGGCACGGTCGTGCGGTCCAGCAGCCACACTTCCTCGCCCTCGGTCAGCTCGCTGACGTTGTCCCGGTTGCCGGCCCGGTCGACCGGGTTCGCCCGGATCAGCGCGTGCGGGACGGTCAGGACGGCGAACCGCCGCGGGTCGGCCGACCGCTCGGGCAGCATTCGCACCTCGGCCTCGCCAGGGTTGGTCGCCGGGCGGCTGCCGGGTCGGCGGGCCAGCAGGTCACGGTGGATCGGGTGCTCTACGACGGGGCCGGCCGGCCAACCGCCCGCCGCCGCGGCAACGCCCCCTCGACCGTCCGCCGGCCGGAATAGGGTCAACCGCCGGTCGATGCGGGACGCCTCGCCCGAGTCGTCCAGGATCGTCGTCCGGGTCGCCGCCGGGCCGGCCGACGGAGCCGGAGCGGTGTCCGGCGTCGGCTGGTGCAGTGCGCCGCCCCCCCCGGCCGCCATGGCTTTCGGCTCCGGGGCTGACCGCGAACAGCCGGCAGCTAGTGCGGCCGATGCAATGAGAACGTTGCAAACGCGCGAAACTCGCATGGTGGCGGACTTATACCACGTCACGTCTTCTTCGCCTTTCGACGGTTTCGTCGCCCTTCGCGGCGTGGTGGATGGGGGGCAGTTGTTTCGCGTGCCGCCGGTAGGTTGAGCGGTGGGCCGACTTGGCTGTTTGGCACCTCCCGCCCGTACTCTTCCTGCCTCAGAGCATCCAGGCTGCTCGGTCATGCTCGGTCAAACGTCTCAAGCTGAGCTGGTGAGGATCGGCCGCCGGAGCGGTGCTGAGGCGTCAGTAGGCAGCACCGAATCGCACAGGGGCTGGGTGCTCATTTCCGAAGCGAACAGGGCCGTCTTCGGGTGAACCGCATCCTCTCGCAACTCGGCCAAAAACCCCGTTATTTTGCCGGAACCGTCACTGTTTCGACTCTTGGCTGAAAAAATTTGGCTATGGCACCAGCTTCGCTTTTAGCCTTCTCGAGCGCGGTTGGTTCCCAGACAAGTGCCGCCTGCGGGCGGTCCGCAGGCGGCATGTTGTCTCGGGCTTCGGAAGGAACGCCTTCCCGTAAGCCAAACCCACCGCACCAGAACACTGGCGTCACCTTGCAGGAATGATCGGCATCTCCCCCCGCCGACGAATCTGCTGATGTGACCCAACCAAGCCTCGTTTCCTCCTCCGCCAAGCCGCACGGCAATACCCTCCGCCGTGCGGCTTTTTTGTCGCCCTACCGAACGCCGTCGTGAGGGGACCAATCGTTGGCCGCCACGGTTCCAACGAATCGGTCGAATGCTCGGGTTGGGAGTCCCGGCAGTGGTCGTCCTTCCCGCCCCGTGAGACCGGGAGTGTTCGCGGGTCCCGCGCGGACTCAACGCACCGAAGGGGGCACGGAACAACTTCCCTCCGCCGGTCCTCAGGGTATGCCTTCCTGAGAGGGTGCGTGGGAAGCCGGCCGGGCCGTTCCCCCCCGTGGCATGGGCGTCCCGCCCATGCTTCGGCCAAGGCAGCGGGAGCGGCCCCGACGTTTGATCCGTCGCCCAATCCCCGGCCCGAACATGGGCGGGACGCCCATGCCACAACGGGATTGGCCCGGGGCCGGCGCCCCGTCGCCCGTCGGTTGCCGTTCGACGTGCCGTTCCCGCCAACACCGGCCGCGTCCCTTCGGTACACTTCATTGCCACGACTTCCGGTGGCCGCGCGACGGGTCCGCCCCGCGCCGCGGCCGCCCCGCCACCCGAAGGGTTCGTCGCATGACCGCCATCCCGCAACCGGCGTCGCTCCGCTTGGCCCCGCCCGCCGCCGTCGTCCGGCCGCTGCAGCGGGTCGCGCGCCGCCGCTGGACCGTCCTCGCCACCCGCGGCGTCGTGCTGGGGAT
>JAQGHJ010000604.1 GCA_028288905.1 Phycisphaerales bacterium
AGCGGATAGTGCCGGCGGACGGTCGCCTTGATGTAGTCCGACAGGCAGATGACGAGCGGCGGCGTTCCCGCGGCACCGTCACCGCCCGCCGTGAGCAGTTCCCGCTCGACGGCCGCGAACCGCTGGCGCTTACGGTTCAGCTGGTTCGCCAGCCTCGCCCCCGCCCGCCGAACCGGCGAGGCGTGCTTCAGGTGCCCGCCGGCCACCGCCTCGGCCGCGATGCCGGCGTGCGGGTGGTACAGGTCGCACCGCCGGACCGGCAGCATCGCGTGGACGACGTCGTACCCGCCGGCCCGTGTAGCCACGCCGCGACCCCCGGCCGCCGTGGCCCCAAGCCTCATCCCGACCGCCGCCAAGTGCGCGTCGAGCCCCGCCAGGAACGACGCGTACCGCCCGACCCGCGTCGCCCCGGCGTACGGCAGCGACACCCGGCCGACCCGCGGGTCGACCGCGTCGGCGAACGACGCGGCCAGCACCGACACCGCGTGCCCGCGGTCGGCCAAGGCTCGGGCGAGGTCGACGGTGTACGTCTCGGCCCCGCCCTTGGCCGGGTCGGCGTGCAGGATGACGAGGGCGACGTTCACGCGGTCGCCTTTGCCCGGCCGGCGGTCTCGGACACCCAGTGCTCCAACGCCGCCGGCAGCGCGGCGTTCGGCGGGCGGGCGTAGTCGAGCTTCCGCCGGTAAGCGGACGCCCTGTAAGTAGCGTCGAATACGGCCTGGAGGTCCACGAGGTGGTCCGCGTCCGGCGGCCGCAGCGGGATCGGGATGGCCGGTAGCCGGCGGGGAGCCGGCCACCCGTCCACGTCCCCGGTCGGCCGGCGGTCCGCCCGCGACACCACCGCAAAGTAGTCGCCGGCCGGCAGCGGCTGGACCATCGGTAGCCGCTTCCCGCCGAGCAGCAGGTCCACCTCGACGAGGTGGACCTGCTGACGCATCAGCGCGACGCGCTTCTGAAGGGAGTCGGTGCGGCCGTCCCCCTTGTTCGTAGGCGACAGCAGTTCGATCACGGCGACCAACTCCCGGCCCGGCGACGACCGGATCTCCACCCACCGCTCCTTCACTTCCGCGGCGTGCGGGCGCGTCAGCACGACCGGGTCGAACACAGCCGCCGCCGCGATCGGTAGGCGGGCGAGGCCGACCGTCGGGCCGGGGCCCCGCGTCACACTTCCATCCGGAATCGCCTCGCGAAGCGACGGCGCGTCCAACTCCACGAGCTGGACGGATTCCTCGATGTCCGCGGTGTACGGCTCGGGCAGGCCGGCGTTCAGTTCGGCCATCAAGTTCGTTAGAAAGGCGACGTGGAAATCTCGCCACCGGCCTGGCTGCTCAAGGTACGGGTCCATCCCGGGGAACGGACTGTCCGTGGTGGGTCGTTCCATGCCGGCCAGTCTACCGGTGGCGGCAAGGCTGTTCCACGCACGTTGGCGGACCGCCGCTACCCGGCCGGGATCGACACGTTCCGCCCCGGCTGCTTGGCGTTCAGCCGGGCGTCGTGGCGGGCGATGGACCGCACCTTCCGGTCGATCGCGGCGCGGAGGTCGGCCGGGCGGGTGCCGTCGCCGCGGGCGGCGCAGTACCGGGCGAGCCACCGCTCCCGCTGGGCGTCGGTGATCGGCAGCCGGGTGGTGCTGAACCAAAACTGGGCGAGGTCCTTCACGACCCACCGCCGGCGTGTGAACAACCCGACGAGGCCCGTCGGCAAGCGGCGGACGCGGGCGGTGTCGATCAAGCTGACGTCGACCGGCGAGCCGACGGAAGGATCACCGGCAGGTGGTGCTCCGTCCGAAGGGCCAACGTTGGCCGCCGTCGCGACTGCGGGTTCCGGCGGGCCGACCCTCGCCATGAAGTGGCACAGGTACAGGTCGCGGTGGTGGAGGCCGGCCGCGTGCAGCTTGGCGGCGAGGTCGGCCGTCGGATCCAGCAGGTGGTCGAACGCCAGCCCGTCGGCCACCCGCTTGTCGCCGGGGGCGTACCCGGCGAGGTCGGCCCAGACGGTGAAGCTGCGGCGATCGGCCAGCACGCCCCAGGCGACGAGCGGGGCCGTCGGCAGCCCGGCGTCGACCAGCAGTTGGTGCCCGTCCCGCTCGTCGTCGGCCGGGGTCGGGCCAGCGGCGGGCGACGCGGCAGCGGCGGGCGACGCGGCGGCGGCGGGCGGGGCCGGGTACCGTTTGACGTGCAACCGGACCCGTTCGCCCTGCCCATCCGCGTCCGCGTCGAGCGTGCAGTTCTCCCGATCCGCCAGCTTCCGCCAGACCTTCACCCGCGGGTCGTCGAACACGCCGCGGGCGTCGAGCCCAACGGCTCGGACGACCGGCTGGTACGCCGGGTCGACGCGGAACGAGTCGCGGGCGGGGTCGGAGGTGGTCATCGCAGGCGGGGAGCTAGGGTGGCGGAGCGGCAAGAGGACATTGAATGACCGCGGGCCCGTCCGTGACACGGGCTTCCAGCCCGTGCGTGCCCAGCCGGCACGGTGAGCCTCGGGGTTGCCGACGCCTTTTACTTCGAACCTGTCTGCACGGGCTGGAAGCCCGTGTCACTGACTAGCCCATTTGCCGTCGGACGGAAGCGTAACCTGTCGGGCGCGACGCTCCCGCTCCGTCCCCCCTTCGCGTCTTCCTTCGCGCTCTTCGCGCCTTCGCGGTCGCATGTCTCCGGCTCCGCTCGTTGACACGACCTCGCGTCACCCCGCCCTGCCCGCCGCCCCGCGGTCGAGGAACCGGCTGATCCCGGGCTTGAAGATCACCTTCCCCTCGACCACCACCAGCTCCTCGTCGAGGAACAGCTGCACCGCCCGGCTCAGCACCTTCGCCTCCAGCTCCAACCCGTGCCGCTTCACGTCGTCCAGCGTGTCGGTGCCGACGTTGATGTGGAACACGTCCTGCAAAATCACCGGCCCCTCGTCGAGCTGCTCGGTCACGAAATGGGCGGTGCACCCATGCACCCGCACCCCGCTGTCAAACGCCTGCTTGTACGGGGCCGCCCCCGGGAAGTACGGCAGCAGCGACGGGTGGATGTTGATCACCTTGTGCCGGAACGCCCGCACGATCCGCTCGGGCAGGATCCGCATGTACCGGGCGAGGACGACGAGGTCGGCGCCGTGCTTCGTCAGCTCGGCGTGCAGCCATTCGAAGTGCGCCTCCAGATCGTCGTGCGGGTGCCAGGCGAACGGCAGCCCGTACTTGGCGGCGACCGGCTCCAGGTCCGGGTGGTTGGCCAGCACGCACGCGACCTCGCCGTGCAGCGTGCCGGCGGCGAAGTCGGCGGCCAGCCGGTCGAGGCAGTGCGGCTCTTTGCTGGCCAGCAGCGCGACGCGGCGGGTCCGCCGCTGGCTGTGCAGGTGGACCCGGACCTCCATGCCCATCGTCCCGCCGAGCCCGAGCAGCCCGGTGATCAGCTCGGACAGGTCGACGGTCGTGTCCTTGAGGTCGACCAGCATGTCCATCAGGAAGAACCCGCGGACGACGTGCTGGGCGATGTCCTCGATGTTCGCCCCCCGCTCGGCCAGGTAGGTCGCGAACTGCGCGACGACGCCCTTCTGGTCCTTGCCCAAAACGCTGACCACGGCCAGGACGGGGCCGGCGAGGGGGGCGGGGCTGCTGCTGTTGGCGGTGCTGACGCTGGACACGGGTTCACTCCGGCACGGGCGCGGGGACGCGAAACGCGCCGTTGCCGGGGGCGCCGCCCGGGCCGCGGGGCGGACAGTGTAGCGGCCGCCGGGGGGGGCGGCCACGGGGCGGGTCGACGAAGCGAGCGCGGATGGGGCCGGGGCTCGGGCTTGCCTCTTCGCGACGAGGGGGTGAGCATCGGCACCCGGGGCGGCCGGGGCTCGCGTCCGCTCTGCCTCCGGCGTGGGAGGGGGTCCAGTCGGCGGAATATGTACTTTATGCTGGCGAGCGCCGACGCGCTTGACGCTCACCCTTACCCCGCCCTCTCCCGGAGGGGGCCTTGCACAAAAATAAGCTGGCTCACCAACTTTGTGGCAGTCCCATCGGGGTTCTCGCTGCACCCAACGTCGTTGGGTCCGCTATCAACACCGACAATATGGCATTTATTGTGCAAGGCCC
>JAQGHJ010000606.1 GCA_028288905.1 Phycisphaerales bacterium
GGTCGTTCACCGTCAGCCGCCGGGCGGGCGGGAGCGGTGCCGCCCCGGCCGCCGCCCCGCTCGCCCACCGCAGTTCGACCGGGTCGGCGTCCGCCGTCGGCAGCAGCGGCACGGTGGCGGCCACCCGGCCGGCCGTCACCGGAAGGCGGACGGTCACGACGCCGTCGCCGGCGAGCGTCAGGTCGGGGCCGCTCAGCCCGTCCGCGTCCACCCGGACGGCGGCCGCTGTGCCGGGGCGCACGTACCCGTCGAGCGGGCGGGAGAAGGTGACGGTTTGGGCGGGGAGGGCGGCGGCGAGGAAGTGGAGGACGATCAGTGAAGGCAGGAAGGGCCGCGATCCGACGCGTCGGTTGTGGCACGGGATTCTAACCCGCGCGGGGGACGCAGGCGTGCCGAGAAGCGAACCACGTTCGGCGACCGTGCGACGTTCCATGTCTTTGGTGGCGGCCACGCTAACGCCCAATCAGTCCGCTGGGACGTCTAGCTTTGTGCCGTCGCCCTGACTCATCCGTCCCATCCAACACCCGCACACCCGACAGTCCGTCCGCCAACTTGGGGAGGGGTAGTGGCAGCGCGGGCAACTGCGTATTGCCCGGAGGTTCTTGAGCGCGTCGTTGATGCCTCGCTCCCGGTGCGTGAGGCGCAACGCCTCGTCCTGCTCCGCGGTGTGCGGGGGCACGTACGTCGGCTGTCCCACGTACATGGCGGGCAATTCGGACGAGTCTGGGATCTCACGTGCAACGCAGTGACCCGCCCGCGCGTGGCCCAGCGTCTCCTTGTCCGTCGAGCACAGGTAGACGTTCTGATCGCATTGTGCGCAGTGCCGGACGGACGCTTGGTCCGTCGGCGTCAGGGACTCCCACGTCTTGGGGCAGACCTGGCGGAACACCGGCAGCGGGCAGTTGCGGATCGTTCGTTTCGTCTTCACGGTAGCCCCGAGTACTTAGCCGCCGTCCGCCGACGCGCCGCGCGCACCCCGCACAGGTCGGAACCCATGTCACGGGAGGCGGCTGCGGGACCGCGCCTGCCGCCCTGCATATGTGGTCGTCTGAACCGCACGCCTCTCACATCCCCAGCTCGACCGCCAGCCGCAGCACCTCGGCCACGCTCCACGCCTGGGCCGGGCAGCCGACGGGACGGTGGGGCTCTTCCGCCTCAAAGATCTCGGCGACTTGGCCGAGGCAGTTCTCCTCGATGTGCCCGACGAGCGGGCGGAGCCACTCGCGGCACCGGTCCTGCTCGGCCTCGCCCCGGCCGTGGGCCCGCAGGTACGCGGTCAGGAACGGGCCGATCAGCCACGGCCAGATCGTGCCGTTGTGGTAGGCCGCGTCCCGGTCGATCTGCGGGCCGTGGTACGCGCCGTGGTAGCCGGGGTCGGACCGCGCGAGCGTCCGCAGCCCGACGGGCGTAAGCAGTTCCCGCCGGACCACCTCGACGACGGCCGCCCGCTCCTCCCGGCCGAGCGGGCTGTTCGGCAGGCTGGCGGCGAAGATCTGGTTCGGCCGGATCTTCTCGTCCCGGTGCCCGTCGTGCACGACGTCGGCCAGCCCGCGGTCGTGGCCGAGCCAGAACGCGGCCCGGAAGCCGTCGGCCACCCGGGCGGCCAAGTCCTGCTCGCCCATCAGCACCAGCGCGTGGTACCAGAGGGCGTTGATCTCGACGGCCTTGCCCTGGCGGGGGGTGAACGCGACGTCGCCGCACTTGGCGTCCATCCACGTCAGCTGGGTGGTGGCGTCGCCCTGGGTGACGAGCCCGTCGGCCGGGTCCATCCGGATGCGGAACCGGGTGCCGTGCCGGTACCCGTCGACGATGTGCCGACAGGCCGGGCGGAGCACCCGTTCGAACGTGTCCCGGTCCCCGCTCAGCCGGGCGTACTCGAACGCGGCGTGGACGTACCACAGGCTGGCGTCGACCGTGTTGTACGCCGGCTCGTTCGTGTAGTCGTCGAACCGGTTCGGGATCATCCCCTGGTCGACGTAGTGCCCGAACACGGTCAGCACCTGCCGGGCCTGCTCGAACCGCCCGGTCGTCAGCAGCAGCCCGGGGAGCCCGATGAACGTGTCCCGGCCCCAGTCGGCGAACCACGGGTACCCGGCGATGACGGTGGTGCCCGGGTCGCCGCCGGGGGTCGTGCGGGCGACGACGAAGTCGTCGGCCGCCCGGACCAGCCGGCGGGCGGCCCGGGTCGTCGCCTGCCCGCGGGGCAGGGACCAGTCGCCCCGGGCCTCGGCCACCCGCCGCCGCTCGGCGTCCCAGTCCGGCAGGGCGACCGGGTCGACGGACGCCCAGACAGTCAGGGTCAGACGGCCGTCGTCGGACTCGGTCCCGAACCGGCCGGGGGTGAACAGGTCCTCCCGGTCGTCGAGCCCGCGATCGGTCTCGAGCGGGTACCGGTGGCCGTACCACCAGTCGTGGTGCTCGTCGAACCACCCGGTGTCGGCCGCCAGGGCGAGCGCGTGCGGGCCGTCGGCGACGGTCACGCCGGGCCGGCCGTCGGCCCCGCCGGCCCGCACGGCGAAGTCCGAGAGCCCGCGGTGGCGGACCGCGTGGAAGTCCCGGAGCGGCGTGAACGGCGCGACCTCCAGCCGCACGCCCCGGCGGCGGCCGGCGTCGACGGTGTACCGGACCCCGACCACGTTCCGCCGCCAGCACAGCAGCAGCTCCTTCGTGACGCCGACGCCCTCGACGTCGTACTCCCACCGGGCCGTGTGCCACAGCCCGAACGCCCGCAGGTACCGGTCGCCCCGCGGGTGGACGGCGTCGGCGAACAGGTTGACGGACAGGTCCAGCGGCCGCCCGCGGTCACCGTCGAGGAACAGCGTCTCGCCGAGCCGGCTCAGGGTCACGACCCGCCCGACCGGCGGCAGCGTCGCGGCGCACAGGGTGGCGTGGTACCGGCGGGCGTTGCACCCGACGACCGTGGACGACGCGAACCCGCCAACTCCGTTCGTCAGCAGCCACTCCCGCCCGACCCACGGGTCCAGCTGCCCGTCCGTGCGGACCCGGAACGCGTCGGGATGGGCGGTGGCGGCGGGCGACGATGGGGAGTCCGGCCAGTACATCGGGGGCGAAGTGTATCGGTGCCCCGCCGTCCCGGCGAGCGGGGGTGAAATCCACTATCACGGTATCGGACGACGTCCAGCGGCCGCGCCGGGTCGGCTCGTACCATTGGGGTGCTTCCAGGCCCAACCCTCTCCCGCGGACCCATGCCCGTCCCGCCCGTCAACCTCGCCTTGCTCGCGTACGACGAGCCGCTCGGCCCCGGCCGGGTTCGGGTCGAGCGGACGGGGCCTGGGCAGCTCGTCGTCACCGTCGGGCCGCCGCCGGTCGGGCGGCAGTTGGCGGCCCTCGCGCCGGTCGCGGTGCTGTTCGGGTTCCTGTCCACCTGGCTCGGGCTGCTGCTGTTCGGAGTGTTGTTCCGCCCCGGGGCGATCCCGGCGGACCGGCTGCTCGTCCTGCCGACCCTGTTGGTATGGGCGGCGGCCGGGACCGAGTTCGGGCTGTCGTTCCGGAACTGGTCCGCCCCGACCCGGTTGGCCGTCGACGGGGACGCGTTCCGGTTCCCGTACCCGACCCCGCGATCCCGGATCGAGGAGCTGCCGGCCCGGCTCGTCGTCCGGCTCGGGGTGGTCGCCCGCCGGTCCCGGCTGCTCCGCCGGGACCGGGCTGCCCTGGAGGTCGGGCTCGAGCGCGGGCCGCGGTTCCAACTCCTGCTCGGGTACCCCCGGTCGACGCTCGACGAGCTGACCGACCTGCTCGGCCCGGCCCTGGGGCTGGACCGGGCGGACGACGAGAGCGCGTCGGGAGACGGCAAGAACCTCGGCGGATAGCGGGCGTCGGCATAATCGCCGCCGGGTGGCATGGGCAAACAAGAAGTTTGCCCATGCCACCCGAGCGACCCCGTACTTCGCCAATGCACATTCGCGGTGGACGGTTCGGCGGCCGGGCCGGCATAATCCGCTCCCCCCGCCCGACCGCCGGGCGGGCCGACCCGCGCCGTTCCCGCCCGACAGGAGCCGACCGATGCCACCTCGCCCGCTTGCCCGACCCGGTGTTACCGCCGCCGTGCTGTCCGCGTCCGCCCTGGCGGCGGCCGGGTGGGTCGTGGGCGGGTGCGGCCCATCGCGGCCGCCGCAGACGGTGGAGATCGAGCGGGCCGGCAGCACGTCCGTCCCCGTCGACCCGGCGTGGCAGGCGTGGGCCCTGGACCACTACCGCGGCGAGCTGCTGACCGATCTGCGGGCGTCGAGTGACGTCCGGTTCCTGGAGCCGCCGACCGTCACGGCCAGCCGCAACCTCGAGACCAACGCGTTGGACCTCGCCGTGATCGGCGCGCTCGACGCGAACGAGCTGGACGGCACCCGGCTGCGGCGGCCGTACTTCATCGCGTGGCGGCGGGACGGGAGCAACTGGCGGCCGCTGGACCGGCGGATCGACCCCGGCCGCCCGGCCCCGAAGGACCCCCGGGCCCCGACGGAGCGGCCGCGGACGATCAGCCCGACCACCGCCCCCGGCACCGTGTCCGACCCGACGGCCGCCCCGCCCCCGACCCGCGCCCCGTCCGACACCCCGAACCCGGTGCCCGGCGTCGTCCCGCCCGACCCCGGCACGCCGACCATCCCCGGCACCGGCGGCCCGCCCGCCCTGCCGCCGGGCCGGCCGTGAGGAGAGGGGAAGTAGGCAGTGGAGGCGGAAGGGCGGCATCGGGCGAGGGCGCGGCAAGGCCGCCCCAGGTGCCGGCCCGGCTCCCCCCGCCCTCTCCCTCCGGGGGCCTTGCACAATAAATGCCATATTGTCGGTGTTGATAGCGGACCCAACGACGTTGGGTGCAGCGAGAACCCCGATGGGACTGCCACAAAGTTGGTGAGCCAGCTTATTTTTGTGCAAGGCCC
>JAQGHJ010000209.1 GCA_028288905.1 Phycisphaerales bacterium
CGGGACCGGTCCGCGCCGCCCGCCATCGCGGGCCCCGCCAAGCCCGTCCCGACTAGGCCCGTCCCGACCAAGCCCGCCGCCGCGAAGAAGCCAGCCGCGGCCGCCGTAGACATCGACACGAGCCGGGACACCAAGACGTCGTTCGCCGGCACGTACCGGCACAACAAGCGCGGGTTCGGGTTCGTCGTTCCCGTCGTCGCCGGGCTGACCGAGGACCTGTTCATCCCCGAGGGCGAGAACGCCGGGGCGATGAACGGGGACAAGGTCCGGTGCGAGCAGACCAGCTCCGACCGCCGCGACGGCAAGGTGATGACCCGCGGTCGGGTCACCGAGATCCTCGTCCGGTCCACGAGCCGGTTCGTCGGCACCCTGATGAAGCAGGGCAACACCTGGCAGGTGCTGCCGGACGGCAACGCATTGATCGAGCCGATCCTGACGCCTGACGCGGCCAGCAAGCACATCAAGCCGGGGTCGAAGGTCGTCGTCGAGTTGACCCAGTACCCGGAGCGGGACAAGAAGCCGCAGGGCGTGATCGAGGACGTGCTCGGGCGGGCCGGGGAGAAGGACGTCGACCTCAAGACGGTCATGATCCAGTACGGGCTGCCGATGGAGTTCCCGGAGGAGGTCCGGGCCCAGGCCCGCCGGGCCGTCGACACGTTCGACCCGGAGTCCGAGCGGTCCCGGCGGGTCGACATGACCGGCCAGCTCGTCTGCACGATCGACCCGGACGACGCCAAGGATTACGACGACGCGATCAGCCTGCGGCAGCTGCCGAACGGGAACTGGCAGCTCGGCGTGCACATCGCCGACGTGTCGTTCTTCGTCCCCGAGGGCTCCCCGCTGGACGTCGAGGCCAAGGAGCGGGGCAACAGCACCTACTTCCCCGGGCACGTCGTGCCGATGCTCCCGGAAATCCTGTCGAACGGCGTCTGCTCGCTCCAGGAGGGCGTCGCCCGGCTCTGCAAGAGCGCGTTCATCGAGTACGACGACGACGCGAACCCGGTCGGGGCGAAGTTCGCCAATACGGTCATCAAGTCCGCCAAGCGGCTGCGGTACCGAGAGGCCCAGTCGATCATCGACGGGGACGCCGAGATCGTGCACCCGGACGGGAACCGCTCGATCGACGGCTACGAGCCGGACGTCGTCGCCCTGCTGATGGACATGAACGCCCTGAGCCGCCGGCTGCAGAAGCGGCGGATCGCCAACGGGCAGGTGAACCTCGACCTGCCGTCCGTCGAGCTGAAGCTGGACGAGGAGGGCCGGGTGTACGACGCCGAGCCCGAGGACCAGAGCTTCACGCACACGCTGATCGAGATGTTCATGGTCGAGGCGAACGAGGCCGTCGCCCGGCTGCTCGACGGGCTGAAGGTCCCGTTCCTCCGCCGCACCCACCCGGACCCGGAGCCGAAGGACACCGAGAAGCTCCGGCAGTTCGCCACGGTCAGCGGGTACAAGATCCCGAAGGTCCTCGACCGGAAGGTGATCCAGGACCTGCTGCTGAACGTCAAGGGCAAGCCCGAGGCGTACGCGGTCAACCTGGCCGCCCTGCGGACGATGATGAGGGCCGAGTACTCGCCGCAGGTGATCGGGCACTACGCGCTCGCCAGCGACAACTACGGGCACTTCACGAGCCCGATCCGGCGGTACGCGGACCTGACGATCCACCGGCTGCTGGACGCGTACTTCGACGCTCGGGAAAAGGCCGGGCAGGTCGTCGGCGGCAAGCGGCGGAAGGTGCAGATGCCGATGGACCAAATCCCGTCGTTCGACGACCTCGTCGAGCTCGGGCGGCACATCTCGTACACCGAGCGGCGGAGCGCCGACGCCGAGCGGGAGCTCAAGCAGGTCAAGATCATGGAGCTGCTCGAGCGGGACATCGGCGAGGTGTACGACGGCGTCGTGACGAACGTGGCCAACTACGGGCTGTTCGTGCAGATCCAGCCGTACCTGGTGGACGGGCTGATCCGGTACGAGCGGCTCGGGGACGACTGGTGGGAGGTGGACGAGAAGTCCGGCAGCGTCCGCGGCAAGCGGACGAACACCCGGGTGCGGATGGGCGACACGGTCCGGGCCCAGGTGGCCCGGGTGGACGTCCCCCGGCGGGAGCTGGACCTGCAGATCGTCGAGTTCCGCGGCCGCCCGGGCGAGCCGCTCCCCGAAAAGCCGGCCGGCGGTGGCCGGGGCGCCAAGGGCAAGGGTCACCGCGACGACGAGAAGCCGGCCCGCCGGAACGAGGGCGGCCGGGACGGCGGCGGGGGGCGTGACGGTGGGGGCCGCGACAGCGGCGGAGGCAACCGCCAAGGCGGCAACGCGCGACGAGAGCCCGCCCCCCGCTCGGCCGGCGGCCGGCCGCCGACCGGCAACGACAAACCCCGGGTGGCCGAAAAGCCCCGGGCCGCGGACAAGCCCCGCGCCGGCGATAAGTCGCACAGCGGCGGCCGAGCCAAGAGCGGCGGCCGGCCGTCAAGCCAAGGCGGGTCGCGGAGGTACGTCGAGCCGACCGGTGCTCACCCCCGCACGCCGGCCGAGGCCCGGCAGCAGCGCGACCAGCAGGACCGGGCCGGCGGCGGTGGGGGGCGGCGGCGCTGAAGGCATCAAAACGGCCGGGAGGTCAGCCGTCGGGCCTTCAACACTCCCCATCTTGGGCGTGTTCCAGGGGACGCAGCCCGGATGGGTTGGGGTGAACGTCAAGGCGGACCCGGGCTCGCGGCGAAAC
>JAQGHJ010000248.1 GCA_028288905.1 Phycisphaerales bacterium
GACGAGGCGGGCAAGATCGCCGACGCCGAGCTGGCCGACCTCAAGGCCTGGCTCGAACGGCGCTGGAACGCCAACCCCCGGGACACCCGCCTGATCGAGCGGCTGCTCAAGGCGTTGCCCGGCGGCAAGCGGCTCGTCGGGTGGACCGAGTCCGCCCCGTACCTGCTCACGCTCGTTCTGGTGGCCCACGGCGCCGTGTTCGGCCACCTGGACCTGATGATCATCGGCGGGTACAGCCTGGCGACCTGGGTCGGCGAGCGGCTAAGCAACGAGGTGACCGGCCGGACCCGCGAGGCGAACGCCCGGATCGAGCATCGCTTCGCCGCCCTCGCGTCCGACCAGATCCGCCGCGTCTGCGAGTGGCTCGACCGCCAGGCCCCGACGGCGCGTCAGCTCGACGACTTGGACGCCCAGGCGGCGGAGGCGGCGCGGGTGCTGGAGGCGTAGTCGGGGGAGCCTCGATCGCGCGGATGCGCACCTCGCTGCTCGGCGCACTCCGCTGCCTCTCGACCTCCGGGTTCCGCGATGAGGACCGATCGATGACCCCCGCCGTCGAACAGCTCGTCCGCGACACGATGGACCTGACCGGGGCGGACGCCCCGGACCTGCTGCGGGCCGACGCGCCGGTGCTGGACGAGGCCGTAATCGCGGACGCTGCCCTGTCCGACGTTGCCCTCGCCCCGGGCGACGCCTCGCTCGGCGGGGTGCTCGACGCCGCGGCCGGCGTCGGGCCCGCCCCCGGGGACGACTTCTACCTCGTCGGCATCATCGGCGGGAAGGACGTCGGCAAGAGCGCGCTGGTCAATGCGATCGTCGGTCGGGACATCACCGCCATCACCAGCCACGGCCCCGGGACCGAGATCGCGATCGCGTACGTCCACGCGACCCGCGAGGCCGCCCTCCGGGCCCTGCTCGACCGGGAGGTGCCCGGAAAGTTCCGCGTCGTCGTCCACGACTCGCCGGACCTGGCCCGGCAGGTGCTGCTGGACCTGCCCGACATCGACAGCACGTTCCAGTCGCACCTGGCCGTCACCCGGCAGATGCTCCGGCACATGCTGTTCCCGGTCTGGGCCCAGAGCATCGAGAAGTACGCCGACGGGGTGCCGCAGCAGATGCTCGCCCAGGTGGCGGCCGGGAACGACGCCCGGAACTTCCTGTTCTGCCTCACCAAGGCCGACCAGCTCGACGCCAACGGCGGCATGGAGGCCGGCGAAGAGTTGCGACAGGACTACGCCCAACGGATCGTCCGCACGACCGGGCTCAAGACCCCGCCGCCGGTGTTCCTCGTCAGCTCCCGTCGGCCGAGCCAGTACGACCTGCCGAAGCTGGCGGCCCAGCTCGGCGTGCAGAAGACGACGGCGATCGTCCGCCAGAGCAAGGCGCTGGCCGCCCGCCGGCAGGACACGTCGCTGCTCGACTGGATCACCCGCCAGGACTTGGCCGGCCGGGCCGAGCGGCTCGGCCGGCTGCGCCAAGAAGCCGAGGAGGCCGTCGCCCAGCGGGTGGCCGTCCCGCTCGTCGACCGCGTGCTCCCGCGGATCGCCGAGGACCCGAACAACCGGCTCGCCCTGGCCGACGAGATCCTTGCCGACCGGGTCGGCCGCTGGCCGCTCGTCACCCTCGTCCACACGCTCATGGCCCCGCTGATGCTCATGCTCCGGGCGATGGCGTCGAAGAACCCGGCCGCCCTGCTCAGCGGCGACGCCCTCGTCGACCAGCACTTGCGGAGCCAGGCGTTCCCGCTCGGGCCGGCGGTGCAGTCGGCGTTTGCCCAGCTCCGCCAGGCGCACCCGCTCGTCGGCGAGATGTACAAGACCCGCCGGCTGTGGGAGGAGCCGGAGGCGGACCTGGTCGCCGTCGACCTCGGCCGCCGGCTGTCCGCCGCCGTCGACCGCCAGCGGGACGTCGCCCGCGACCGCCTGAGCCCCGCCGGCGGGTGGCTCGCCCCCGGACGGTGGCTGCTAACGATCGGTGCCCTGCTGTGGTTCCCGATCGTCCAGCCGGTGTTGGAAGCGGTGCTCAGCCGCGGGGTCGAGCAGACCCGGTGGGACCAGATGCTCGGGCTGATCGTGGCGGTCCTCGGGGTCAACTACCTGACGAAGAGCGTCGGGTTCCTGGCGATCTGGTTCGTCGTGCTATGGCTCGGGTTGCGGTGGAACACCCAGCGGCGGGTCGCGAGGCTGCTAGGCCGGTGGCGGGCGGCCGACGACCTCGACCCGGACCTGAACCTCGGCACCCAGGCGCTGGCGTGGGCCGAGGAACTGACCGCCCCGATCGCCGCCGCCCACGAGCGGATGGCCACCCTGGCCGGGCGGGCGGAGGGGCTGCGGGAGCAGTTGGGGAAGGCGGCGTGACGGCTGGCGGAGACGCGGCCACCGTGACGCCCACGGTCCCGCCACCCTTTTGCGGGGGCGACGAAGCACCGCGGGCCACTTTAGCAGGCGATCACTCTCTGTAGCGGTAAACCGCGTCAGTGGCGGGAAGGCGAGCGTACTGTTGGCAGTCGTGGCCGGGAGGTATCGGTTCGCAGTGTCGTGTAGCGATCAGAGATCGCCGTCAAACGATCGCCGGCCCGGATTGCGCTGCGGCCGCCGTAACCACCCCAATGGAAGAGCGAGTCTCGAACGGGCTGCTTTATTGGTGTCCTGCACCACCCTACCGGGCGGGACTGCTCGGCCA
>JAQGHJ010000318.1 GCA_028288905.1 Phycisphaerales bacterium
CGTCGCTCTTGAACTTGACGAGCCCCTTCTTCTCGTCGAACTCGACGACGTCCGGGTTTTGCTGGGCGAACGTCGTCAGCTCGCTCACGAGCTGCACCGGCAAGGGCGACGAGCCGGCCTTGCCGACGTTCTGCATCGCCATCTGGTACTTGCCGTTCATCTCCTCGAGCTGGCGGGTCAGCTCGGTGATCTGGGAGGCCTGGTTCGCGATCATCGCGCTCTGGCCCTCCTGGTACGTTCGGGCCTTCTCGATCTGCTGCTGGGTGATGTCCCGCTGGGCGGTCGTGGCGTTCACCTGGGACTGGGCGGCCGACAGCTGAGCGTCGGTCTGGTCGGCCCGCATCCGTTGGGCGGCGTACTTCTCCGAGGAGACGCAGCCGGTGCCGGCAGCCGCGAGCGCGGCGGCGGCGAGGCCGAGGGTGGTGAAACGACGAGGGGTGGAAACGGGATAGCGAAGCGTCCGAGCCATGGTGTGCGAGCCTCCGTGCAATGGCGTAGCGATCGGGTCAGGCCGGCACCGGCGGACCGCCGCGTGCGTTCATACTCCGGCCGAGCCCGCCGGGTTCCAACCCGGCGCGACAGTTTGGAAAGTCGGGTGTCCGATTGCAAGGCCGGGCGGGGAAAATGCGGGCCCGCGAATCGACACGAATCCCCACGAATGAACGCCGAAGAGCTCGGCTTTCCCATTCGCGGGGATTCGTGTCGATTCGTGTGCGAGTGATCGTCGGGCGGGTTACCGGCGGCCGAGGCGGCCGAGGATCAAGCCGAACACGCCGAACAGCACGACCGGGGCGAGGCCGATCGCGGCGATGATCGGGAGCGTCTTGTCGCGGAACCAGTCGAGGGCCGGCGGGCGGGCCCCGTACATGCCGGACGCGACGATGAACAGCCCGAACAGGCAGACGAGGCCCGCCCCGAGGGCGGCCCCGCCGAACGCGGGGGCGGACGGGTCGTCCCGCTCGACGAACGTCGGGGCGGCGATCCGGACCGGGGCCGGGGAGTCGTCGACGAACGACCCGCCGAGGCTCCCCTCTTCACCCCGCCGCAGCCCGGCGACGGAGCCGGCGAGCGACCCGCCGGCGAACGACCCGCCCGCCAGGGACCCGCCTGCGAACGACCCGCCCGACGGGTTGATCTCGTCGAGGACGGCCCCGAGGCTCGTGTCGTCGCTCTCGCGGGTCAGGTCCAGCAGACCGGACCCGGACCCGACGGCCTGCAGGTCGATCTGGTCCCGGGCGATGCCCCCGGTGATGGCCGTCTGGGCCATCGGGTCGATGTGCTCGAGCCCGTCGTCGGTCCCGAACACGTTGATGCCGACGCCGGACCCGGTCCGGCTGCCGCTGAGCCCCGACCCGCTCGCCATCGTGCCCGACCGCATCGGGCCCGGCGACGGCACGCCGCCGAGCGACCCGCTGAGCCCCAGGTCGGCCGCCAGGGCCGTGTCGTCCTTCATCCGGAGCGCGCCGCTCGACCCTTCGCTGTCCGACAGGGTGATGCTCGTGCCGCTCGCCCCGGTCGTGTCGACCAGCCCGACGAGCCCGCCCGAGTCCGACACGCCCAGGTCCACCTGGTCGCCGGAGTCCATCATCACGTCGCCGCCGCCGAGCTCGGACCGGAGCTGCTCGACCTGGTCGGCCTTGAACATCAGCCGCGGCCCGTCCCGGAACTCGCGGAGCCGGCCCTCGCGGGCGAACTGGCGGATCTCGTCCTCCGACCGCCCCAGGGCGGCCGTGGCCTCGTCCATCGTGTAGAACATTTTGGCCATCATGACGGGGGCACTCCTGCGGGACGGGACGGGTCGGAACGAACGGGAACGTTGCGCGGCCGCGGCGACTGTAGCGGCCGATAGCAAAATGTAACAGATCGGTCCGCCGGCCGCGTCAACCACGGGCTGCGGCCCGGGTCGGCACGGCCGATGGGTCAGTGCGGCCGAGTCGCCGGGTCGGGCCGGTTGACCTCGTCCGGCGTCGGGACGTAATCGGCATCGCCCGGCCGCGGCGGCCGGGTCGGGGGACGCTCGCCGGCCGGGCCGTCCGGAGCGGCAGGACTTCCGCCGGTGCCGGGTCCGACGGCGGCTCCCGCCGCCCCGCGGACCGCCTGCCCCTGCACCTGCGTCAGCCGCTTGATCTCGTCCGGCGACGGGGCCGTGTTGTAATCCTGCAGTTGCCGGTCGAACGCGAAGTTCCGGGCGCTGACGAGCCGCGTCTGCTTCGTGCCCGGCAGGTACTCGTACGCGCACAGCGTCTGCCGGTCGACGTCCATCACGTAGCACCCCCAGGTGTACTGGGAGAGCTGCCCGGGCATCAGGTACAGCCCGCTACCACCGGCGATCGGCTGCGCGCCCAAAGCCGGGCCGGCCGCCATCGCGGTCGCCCCCACGCCCTGCCCGCGCGACACCACCGCCACCAGCACCGCCGCCAGCAGCCCGGCGTTCACGTACAGCGCCACGACCAGCGGCGATCGGCGTCGGCGGCGCGGCGTGCGGGTCATTCACCACCTCGGAAAAACGTCCGCGTCGAATGGAGCGGGCGGTAACAACTTGTAGTAGGGCAAGGTCGGGAGGCGGGTGAAGGCTGGGCTTCACACCCTTCAAACCGTCCGCCAATTCCGATTATACGTTCCACCCTACCGCCCGCAATACATTTGTCCCCCGCGGGAACAACGGGTTGTGCATTGACCGCATTCAAGCCTTCACCAGTTGTTGGGAATGGAACCGACGACTTCCGCGCCCGCTCATCAGTGACACGGGCTTCCAGCCCGTGCGTGCCCAGTCGAGAGCTGCGAGTCACGGGGATTACCGAAGTCCTTTACTTCGAACCCGATCGCACGGGGTGGAAGCCCGCGTCACTGACGGGCCCAGCCGGAGACCGGCCCACTCCGTCGGCGACCTTACCGCAAGGAACTAGCCCCCTCGCGCCCGGCCTTGCCCCCGTGGCATCCGTCCGCGATCGTACTGGCGACATGCCCGCCTCGCCCCCCACGCCCCGGTTCCGCCTCGACCGGCCCCGCGTCGGCCGGTGGTTGCAGGTGTTTCGCCCGTTCGACTTCGAGTGGAACCGGGTCACGCTGGAAATCCCAAACCTGCCCGCCCCGCTCGCCGGGCTGCGGCTGATCCACCTGACCGACCTGCACGTCCGCCGCCGGTGGCACGACGCGTACGACCGCCTCATCGACCGCGTCCGCGACGCCGACGCCGACCTGCTGCTGTTCACCGGCGACTTCGTCGACGACAAGGTGAACCACACTCCCGCCCTGCCGACCGTCCACAAGCTGGCGGCCGGGCTGCGGGCCAAGCGCGGGTGCTTCGGCATCCTCGGGAACCACGACCGCATGCACTTCGCGCCGCGGCTCGACGAGACGCCGATCGACCGCATCAGCGGGCAGCGGCGGGTCCTCGACTTCGGGGCCACCACCCCCGGCGGCCCCGCCGCAGCGGTAGAGCTGATCGGGCTGCCCGGGTCCATCCGCAAGGAGTACCCGCCGGGGTTTGCTGCCACGATGCCCCCACCGCCGGCCGCCGGCGACCCGACCGTCCGCATCGTCCTGTCGCACTTCCCCGACCACCTGCGTCGGACGGCCGACGTGCTCCGGCCGCACCTGTTCCTCGCCGGGCACACCCACGGCGGGCAGGTCTGCCTGCCCGGCGGCACTCCGATCATCAAGCACGACGCGCTCCCCCGTCGGCTCTGCTCCGGCGTCCACCGCGTCGGCGACACCTGGCTCGTCGTCGGTCGGGGCTTCGGGACCACGAGCCTACCCCTCCGCGTGTTCTGCGCGCCCGAGGTCATTGAGATCGAACTCGTGCCGGTCGGGACGCTCGGTTGAAGGGGTGACGCGAAATCACCCGTTTTCCCCCACCTTGCCCCGAGTCGTATCCCCCTTAGCGGCAGGACCGAAGGTCCGCTCCGCCGGGGTTCGCGGCGAGCGTGGTCCCAATCTTGCAGGCGGTCCCATCCAGGAGACCCACCTTTATGCCCGTTACGCTCAAGCCCCTCGCCGAACAAGTCATCGTCATTACCGGTGCCAGCAGCGGCATCGGCCTCGTCACGGCCCGGATGGCCGCCCAGCGGGGCGTCCGCGGCCTCGTGCTGGCCGCCCGGTCGGACGATGCGCTGTCCCAGCTCGAGCAGGAGATCAACGCGCAGGGCACGACGCAGGCGGTCGCGGTCGTCGCCGACGTGGCCGACCCCGAGGCCGTCCGCCGCATCGCCCAGGCTGCCACCGAGCTGTTCGGCGGGTTCGACACCTGGGTGAACAACGCCGGCGTCAGCATTTACGGCCGGGTGACCGAGGTCAGCGACGAGGACCATCGCCGGCTGTTCGAGACGAACTTCTGGGGCGTCGTCAACGGGTCCCGGGTCGCGCTGGCGAACCTGCGGGAGCGGGGCGGGGCGCTGATCAACATCGGGTCGACCCTCAGCGACCGGGCGATCCCGCTCCAGGGCATGTACGTCGCCAGTAAGCACGCGGTGAAGGGGCTGACCGACGCCCTGCGGATGGAGGTCGAGGAGGCGAAGCTGCCGGTGTCGGTCACGCTGATCAAGCCGGCCGCCATCGACACCCCCTACCCGGCCCACGCTAAGAACTACATGCAGGACTTCCCGGCGAACCCCCCGCCGGTATACGCCCCGGAACTGGTCGCCGAGACGATCCTGTACGCGGCCGAGCACCCGGTGCGGGACCTCTTCGTCGGCGGCGCCGGCAAGGCATTCCAGGTGATGGAGCACGTCGTCCCCCGGGCAACCGACAAGTTCATGGAGCGCGGCCTGTTCGGCCAGATGCACACGGGCAGGCCGAAGCGCCAGCGGGACGGGCTGCACGCCAAGAACGACGACTTCCGCGAGCGGGGCGACCACGACGGGATGGTGCGGGAGCGCAGCCTGTACACCGCGGCCGTGACCCACCCGAAGGCGACGGCCGTGCTCGCCCTCGTCGGGCTCAGCGCCGCGGCCGCGGGCGTCACCGCCCTCCTGATGACCCCGTCGAAGCCCAAATCGACGTCCGACAAGGTGGCGGACTACCTCCGCCGGTCCCCGGGCAAGGTGTCCGAGGCGCTGGCGTACGTCCGCAAGCACGCCCCCCACCAGTTGGCCGACGCGGCTGCGTACGTGCAGAAGCACGCCCCGAAGTACGCGGCCGAGGCGAGCGACTACGTGCAGCGGTACGCCGGCGACGCCTCGGACTACGCCCGCCGGTCGACCCGTCAGGCCGCCAAAGCGGTCCGCGGGTGGTGGTGAAGCCTGCGGGAGGCGGTCTCGCCACGAGTTACGAAGGTGCGGACATCGGTTTTGTCCGATCCCACTCAACCCCGGCGACGGAAGGAACGAACACGCATGGACACGGTGATCATCTGCGGCGCGGGCTGGTGCGGCGACACCCGGGCGACCCTCCGCTACCTCGACGAGCTGGGCGTCGCGTACGACTATCGCGACGTAGACGAAGACCCGGCCGCGGCCGAGTGGGTGAAGGCCCAGAACGGAGGCAAGCAGAAGCTGCCCACGCTGGACGTGGGCGGGCTGATCCTGTCCATCCCGAGCGCCGCGGAACTCAACGAGGCGCTGAAGGCGAAAGGGATGTCGGCCTAGCGGTACGTGGTCGCACTTGGGGCGCGGTTCCGCCACAGGTCGCGCTACTCCGAGACCTGTGCGGTGGCCGGCCGACGGCGGCAAAGATCCTAGTGTACCGCGACCTGTGGCACCCGAGCGTTCGCGTCCGGCGCCTCCCCAACCTGCCTCACTTCTTCTTGCAACTCCCCTTCGATCCTGGCTTCTTCCCGGGCGTCGGTTCATAGCCGGTCCAGCACCGGTTGCCGGTTTTCCGCCCGCTCTTTGATCCCGACTTCGATCGTGTCGTGGACTTCTTCGTCGGCATGTCGCCTCCAAGGGTGAGAGATGCCACGGACGAAGCAACGGCGGAGCCGGACCGGAGCGGGCCGGGTACTTTCAACAGTGTCGAAAGTACCGGCCGCGTCGACCCCGTGCGACGGCCTCACGGAACCTTGTGCTGTCCGCATCCAAGGCGCGCTGTGCGGGTCGGCCGCTGCCCCGCCGCTTGCGGCGTGGCCGATTCGTCGAGTCTGGTGGCGCGCCTACGAGGCCCGACAGAGTTCGCGTCAGACCCCGCTCGGAAATGTCTCGGCACCTTCCGGCTCGAACGGCGCGTAGGCCTCCAGCGGCTCGACCGCCGACGTGACGTCGTAGTGAATCACCGCGTCGAACTGCTGCGGCAGGCTGGCCGTGAAGTAGTGGCTTTGCCGCTCGGTCCGCGGGCGGTAGATGACCCCGATCGCCCGCTCCAGCCGCCGCGGGGCGAGCAGGTCCCGGACGGCCGCCGCCTTGTCGAACACGAGCGAGAACGCCGGCAGCTTGGCGTCGTGGAACAGCCGCTCGTAGCTGCCGGAAAGCGACGGGTTCACCGCCATCTGCTCGGCCGGTCCGCCCCAGTTGTCGGCGGCCGTCACCGTGCCAGTGTGGGTGGTAAACCCGACGCTGAACACGCCGCCGCCATTTTCCCCGCCGCCGCTCGTGCCCCACCGCTGCCGGCAGAGCTGGCCGACGTTCAGCTCGCCGCCGTCGCCCATCTGGGTCGCCCGGGCGTCGCCGAGGTGCGAGTTGTGGGCCCACACGACCGCCTTCGTCTGCCCGCCGCGGGTGCGGTCGAGGTGGGCCAGCAGGGCCTCGATCGTGTCGACCATGTGGGTGTCGCGGAGGTTCCAGGTGTCGACCCGGCCGGCGAACATCTCGCGGTAGTACGCTTCTGCGCTGGCCACCAATTGGGCGTTTCGCTCGGCGAAGAAGTATTCGTCGGCCGCCGCCTTGCCATCCCGCCCGGCTAGATCCGCCGCCCGTCGCTGCA
>JAQGHJ010000321.1 GCA_028288905.1 Phycisphaerales bacterium
GAGCTGCTGGAGCTTGACCGGCTGGAACGCGAACCCGAGGGCGGCCGGGTCGATCGTCCGCCGCAGCACGTCGGCGAACGCGTCCCCCTTGTCGGCCGGCACCCGGACGCTCGTCACGTCGCCCCACGGCCCGCCCCACATCTTCCGGGCGGCGTCGACGTGGACGAGCAGCCGGGGGGCGGCCTTGTGCTTCCGCCAGTACGCGTCGTTGTCCTTCTCGGCGAGCTTGGTGTCGATCTTCAGTTCGGCCGGCGGGTTCCAGTCGGCCACGCTGGCCGAGTCGGTGAGGCCCTTGAACGTCGGCGTCAGCTGCGCGTCGTTCCCGACGCCGGCCATCGGCAGGATCTTCGCGACCCGGAACACGAGCCCCTGGCTCGCGCTCGTCACCTCGGCCAGCTTGCCGTCGGCATCGCGGCGGTAGTAGTCGAGCCGGACCCGGTCGCCGACCTTCGCCTTGAGCTGGTCGGCCGTCTCTTGATTGAACGCGATCTCGTCGGGGCCGATCGGGCCGTCGTCCAGCCGGCTCACGCCGGCCCCGATCACGTAGTGCAACGCGGGGGCGTCCTTGGCGGCGTTGCCCTTGTCGTCCGTGAGGACGACCCGGTTCACGAGGTTGACGGTGACGAGGCGGGGCTCGACGCCGAGCTTCTTGCCCGCCTCCATCGCGGCGGCGATGGTCGGCGGGTCGAGGTAGGTGGCCTTGGTCGAGACGACCCGCTCGCCCGTCGCCTTGGACGTCGTCACGTCCAGCCCGTAGTCGCCGAGCGTGACGACGTCGCGGACGGCGGCGTTGAGCGCCGGCAGCAGCTCGCCCACCCGCTTGGTGGCCGCGTACTCGCCGGCCGCCCCGTAGTCGAACCCCTTGTCGGTCGCCAGCAGCACGTTCGCCCGGCCGGGCTGCTGGACGGCGTCCTGCAGGTCGGCGAGGTTCACCCACGCGTTCCGCGGCGTCCGCTGCCCGCCGGCGAGGCTGAACAGCGACAGCAGCCCGCGGTCCCGGGCGACCTGGGCGACGGCGGAGGCCCGGAGCGGGAACGACAGCTCGTCGGCCGACCGGCGGGCGACGGTCGATTCCCGCGGCACGTCCTCGCGGCTCGGCAGGGTGAACGTGACGTCCGCCGGCCCGGCCGCGGCGACGCCGAGGGCGTCGGCCGCCTCCCCGTTCAGCACCGTCTGCCCGCGGGCGATCTGGGGCCACCCCGGCGCGCTCGCCCCGCCCGCCCCGACGCCGAGGACCTGCACGTCGCCCGTGCGGGTTCGCTTGTCGCCCGGACCGGCCGCCGCGGCCCCGTTCCCGACGACGGCCGGCGCGACGTCGACCTTCCCGGCGACGCCCGCGGCCGCCGCCACCCGCTTGGCGAGCGAGGCGGCGGGCGAGTCGTCGAAGAACCGGTTGGCGACCAGCGCGTAGTCGGCCGGCCCGAGCCGCTGGACCGCCAGCTGCCGCAGGCTGCCGCGGACGCTGTCGCCGACCATGAGCGACCCCGCCAGCACGGCCGTCGCGACGGCCGTCCCGGCGACCACGGCCAAGCTGGCGGCGCGGAAGTACGACAAGTTCCGGCGGATCAGTCGAAGGGGAGACATGGAGGGCACCCGGTGAAGCTCATCACGGAGGCACGGAGACACGGAGGAGGGAAGAGACATTCGACCGCGAAGGCGCGAAGAGCGCGAAGGAAGACGCGAAGGGGGGAAAATTTCCAATCAACAAAACCGTAGAGGTCGACACGCGCGGGTAGCCGGATACCCCACCTCTCCCTCCTCTTCGCGTCTTCCTTCGCGCTCTTCGCGCTCGCATGTCTCTTCCCCGCCGGTGGTGAGGTTGAGCCTCACGTCAGTCCTCGACGAGGGACCCGTCGTGCATGCGCGCCCGCCGCGGGAACCGGGCGGCCAGTTCGGCGCTGTGCGTCACGGCCACAAGTACGCTGTTCGACTTGGCGGCGAGGTCGAACAGCAGGTCGGCGACTTGGGCGGCGGTCTTGGGGTCAAGGTTGCCGGTCGGCTCGTCGGCCAGCATCAGGGCCGGGCGGTTCATCATCGCCCGGGCAATCGCAACCCGCTGCCGCTCGCCGCCGCTGAGTTCCGCCGGCAGGTGCGACGACCGCCCGTCCAGCCCGACGTCCCTCAGCAGCTCGCGGGCGCGGTCGGAGTCGTCCCGGGACGCCCGCCCGCGGGCGAGGCGGGCGACGAGCACGTTCTCGGCCGCCGTCAGCTGCGGCAACAGAAGGTGGTCCTGGAACACGAACCCGATGTGGTCCCGCCGGAACGCGGCCAGGTCAGCCGGCTTCAGGGCGAGCGGGTCGACGCCGTCCAGCGTGTACGAGCCGCCCGTCGGGGCGTCGAGCGTGCCGAGGACGTTCAGCAGCGTGCTCTTGCCCGACCCGCTCGGCCCGACGATCGCCAGCGGCGCGCCCGGCGGGAGCGACAGCGACACGTCCCGCAGCACGACGAGCGGGTCGCCGGGCGTCGGGTACTCCTTGCGGAGGTCGCGGACGACGACGCCGGACCGGGCGGCGGCACCGCCGGGCCCGTCAGTGGATTGAGCATCGACCGCGGTGATCGTTGAAGACGAAGTCATGCCTGCTCCACGCCCGAAGGGCACCGCCCGCGCGGGGCCAGAGGCAGTCGCTTCGCGGTTTCGCGACGTGACGTAGCGACCTGTGCCAGCGCTCGAATCTCGGGAAATCGTCCGACGTCGCGAAACCTCGAAGCGACTGCCTCCGGCCCCGCGCGGGCAACTTCCCCTCACACCCCCGCGGCAACCGGCCCCCGGGCGGGCGCGACATCCCCGCCGAGGGACGCGAACACCCGCACCATGTCCTCCGCCATCCGCCGCTCGGTGTATCGCGCGGTGACCGCCGCCCTCCCGGCGTTGCCGAGGGCCCGACGGACCGGGGCGTCCCGCAGCAGGTCGGCAAGTCCGCGGGCGAGCGCCTCGGCGTCGTTCGGCCGGACGAGTCGCCCGCCGCCGGTCGCGGCGACCAGCTCGGGGAACGAACCGTGGTTTGGCAGCACGGCCGGCACCCCGCGGGCCATCGCCTCGACCGCGCTGATGCCCTTGGGCTCCGGGACCGTCGTCGGGAGCGTGAACACGTCGACCGCGTCCAGCAGCTTGATCTTCGCGTCGATCGACACCTCGCCGGCCCAGTCGACCTGGCTCGCCAGCCCGGCCGCCGTCGCCTTCTGCTTCAGGGCGGCGAGCCACTCGGCGTCCTTCGCCCCGGCGTACCCGGCCACCTTCAGCCGCACGTCCCACATGTTCGCCAGCCCGCGGAGCCGGACCATCGCGTCGACCAGCAGCCCCAGCCCCTTCTCCGGGCACTGGCGGGCAACGTACCCGACCGTGAGCGGCCGCTTGCCCCCGCTTCCCCCGCCGCCGGCTGCCGCCGCCCCGCCGGCCGCCGGCGGGGCGAAGTAGTCGGGCGAAAGCCCGGTGGGCACCACGTCGATCGACGCCGCGCCGACGCCGAGGTAATCGGCCATCTTGTCCGCGTAGAACCGGCTCGTGGCGACGAAGCGGGTGACGTCCTTCGCCCGGGCCCGGACGATGCCGCGGACCCGGTCGCGGTCGGCCGGCTTCATCGCCTCCAGGAAGATGTCCTCCCCGGTCAGCTCGCACACGACCGGCACCCCGACGCGCTCGCGGAACTCGCGGGCCATGCCGAGGAACATCACGTTCGGCAGCACGATCACGTCCGGGCGGACGGAGTCGCGGAGGAAGTCGGTGAGCCGGTGCAGCTCCTTCGACGCCGCCCCGTCCTCGCCCTTGAGGATCTCGACGGTGAGCCCGGCCAGCTCGGCCGGGTCGGTCTGGGCCCCGGCCCGCCCGGCCAGGTTCAGCAGCCACGGGCGGTCGAACACCCAGTCGAGCACCCGCGGGGTCTTGCGGAACAGCTCCGACGCGTGCTGGAGGTAGACGTTGACGCCGCCGTAGAACACCTCGCGGGTCGCCCCGACGTCCCGCTCGTTCCGGAGCGGGGTGTACAGCGGGATCAGCGTGACGTGGTGCCCCATGTTCCGCAGGGCGTGGGCGATCGTGCTGTCCCGCATGCACGACCCGCAGTACATGCCGCCGGCCCCGGCGGCCAGGATGCTGATGTTCACGGTGGCGGGTCTCCCTCTGCTGCGGGCTGCGGGTTCGGTGGTTCCGGGCGTCGGCCGGGCCGCGGCGATTGTAGGCGAAACGCCCGGCGGCGGAACGGCGCGGGGCGGAGGTTCGGGGGGGACAGGTCGTGGGAGTGAAAAGTCGGAGCGGCGAAACGGCGGAAAGGCCTAGCCGGTCCACTAAGCGGAGGGCCTTGCTGGACCCGGGGATGATTCGCCTTGGGACCGCCGCGGACGCAAGTTTCCCCCGCACGGGCACGCCGGCCTTGCACAAAAATAAGCTGGCTCACCAACTTTGTGGCAGTCCCATCGGGGTTCTCGCTGCACCCAACGTCGTTGGGTCCGCTATCAACACCGACAATATGGCATTTATTGTGCAAGGCCGGGCACGCCCGTGCACGGATGTCATCCTGATCGGAGCGAACAATGACATGCGTGGGGGAGGAGCGCGGACATTGGGAGGCGGCGTGGACCGACGGGACGACGAGTGGGAAAATCCGCAATCCGCGCCTTCACCCCCCGCCCACTCGATGGCTCACCCCCATCGCCCCGAAGATTTCGTCCCGGTACGCCAGATAACCGGGCGCGTCCAGGTCCCGCGGCCGGGGCAGGTCGATCCGGACGTCGGCGCACACGGTGGCCGGGCGGCGGCTCATCACGAGCACCCGGTCGGCCAGCTGCACGGCCTCATCGATGTCGTGGGTGACGAACAGCACCGTCTTTTTCTCGCGCCGCCAGATGTCGACCAGGTCCGACCGCATCTTCAGCCGGGTGATGAAGTCGAGCGCCCCGAACGGCTCGTCCATGTAGATCAGGTCCGGGTCGGCCGCCAGGGCCCGGGCGATCTCGACCCGCTGCCGCATCCCGCCGCTCAGCTCCCGCGGGTACGCCTTTTCGAACCCGGCCAGCCCGACCATCTGGATGTAGTGCGCGACGACCTTGTCCCGGTCGGCGGCCGGGCGGCGGCCGAGCCCGAACCCAACATTTTGGGCCACCGTCAGCCACGGGAAGACGCCGTTCTCCTGGAACACGAAGATGCGGCGCGGGTCCGGCCCGTCCACCGGCTCGCCCTCGACGAGGGCCGACCCGCGGGTGGCCGGCAGGAACCCGGCCACCACGTTCAGCAGCGTGCTCTTGCCGCACCCGCTCGGTCCGACGATGCACACGAACTCGCCCCGGCGGACGGTCAGGCTCACGTGCTCGAGCACGCGGACCTCCTCGCCCGCCCGGCGGCCGGGGAACGTCACCCACAGGTCGCGGACCTCGACGGCCGGGCGGGCCGCGTCGTCGCCGGCGGGGAAGCTTGAGGTGTCGGGCATGGCTGGCTTCGGACCCGGGCTGGCGGTGGTGTCGGTGCTCATCGGTTG
>JAQGHJ010000336.1 GCA_028288905.1 Phycisphaerales bacterium
GGCCTTCCGCCACGCCGTCGCGGCCGCGCGCTCAACGCGATTTGCAGCCCGGAAATCACTGATTCCACATCCGGCGCGTTGACCCGACGGGTAGTTGCCTCCAACAATCATTTCGAACAGCACGGCCTAATCGATCGATATGATTGGGCGTGTTTCTGTCCGGACCCGGGCTGGCGATTGTTTGCCGTCGCCGCGTTGTGACTCGCCTGGCGTTCGTTGTCCGCCTTGATCATCTTGCCGGCCTCGCCGCGGCGTTCGCCGCGTCGCCCGACCGCCGGAATTCCGACCGCCCGCCGCGCCCCCGCGCGGCGGGTGGTGTTGTCGTCCCCGGCCCCGACCGTCGGTCGGCTGCCGGTGGTGGAGAGAGGAGCCGTTCCATGTCCGTCCAACCGTCCGGGGGCCACCGCCCCCGTCAAGCCGCCGGGTTCACGCTCGTCGAACTTTTGGTGGTAATTGGTATCATTGCGTTGCTCATCAGCATTCTGCTGCCGAGCTTGAACAAGGCCCGCGAGCAGGCGAACCGCATCAAGTGCGCCAGCAACCTGCGGCAGATCGCGATGTCGGCGATGATGTACGCCAACCAGAGCAAGGGGAAGTTCCCCCGCACCTACTGGGACAAGTCCCTGAGCGGGACGTCGAGCCTGAAGGGGGGATCGTCGAACGCGCCGGTGGAAAACCCGTTCAGTCTGTCGAGCCCGGCCGGCCCGGTCGGGGCGAACAACACGGCGGCCTCGTTCTACCTGCTGCTCAAGAGCAGCGACCTGACGGCCGAGGTGTTCAACTGCCCGAGCACGGACTCCCAGCGGGCCTACGCCTCCGGGGGGAGCGGGGCCAGCATCCAGGATTACTCGAACTGGCCGAGCCCGTACTCGACGTATAACTCGTACAGCTACTCGTGCCCGTTCCCATCCAACCTGGCGGACAGCCAAGGCTGGAAATTGGACACGACTCGCAGCCCGGACTTCCCGCTGTGCGCCGACTCGAATCCCGGTGCCGGCACGGCGCGCGGGTCGTTTGTCGAGGACGGGACGACAGACCCGACGAAGGTGACGTACGACGCGAGCAAGAAAAAGATGGGCAAGGGGAACTCGAACAACCACAACAACGAGGGCCAGCAGGTCGCGTACGTGGACGGGCACGTTGAGTGGAACAGCACGCCGTTCTGCGGCGGCCCCGTGCCGAGCCGCCCGTTCCGGGACAATATTTACACGAACGCTAGCGACATCAACGACGCGACGTGGGACGGGTCCGGCGGGTACAACGATCGCCCGGGCAAGGGGTGGGATACCAGCCTGCTCCCGGCCGGCACGTTGAAGTGAGCCGCCGCCGGGGCAGCGGCGGAATGACGAAGCCGGAAGGACGAAACGGGGAGGGGAAGGCATCGTGCCCTCCCCTCCCCGTTTCGTCATTCGTCATTCGAGCTTCGTCGTTCCACCGTCAGGCGTGTCCCATCAGGTTCTTGATGATGAACAATTCCAGCCCCTCATAGTCCCGGGCGTCGACGTACCCCTGCCACGCCACCCGGTCGATCTTGTGGGCCAGTTCGACGAGCATCAGGAAGATCTCCTTCGAGTGCTTCAGGTGCAGATGGGCCCTGTCGGCCGGCTGGGTCCGCATTGCCTTCACGTCCAGCCCGACGACCTCGCCGTTCCTCCCGTACCCGCTCCGCACGAGCACGTCGACCTGGTTGAAGGCCCGCCGGAGGTCGACGGCCCCGAACGCCTTGTCCTGGTCGTACTTCAGCCCGTTCTGGTCGTTCAAGTGGACGCCCCACAGCTTCCCGTGGAACAGGGCGTAGGCAAATTCGTCGGACGGGTCGAGGCCGGCCAGGATCGCGTGGGCACTCTCGATCAGCACGCCGACCCGGCTCGGGTCTCGCGTCTTGTACGCCAAGGCGAGGAAGTGCCCGGTCGTGGGCAAGTACATGTGGTCCATCGGCTCGTTCGGCTTCATCTCGCCGAGCACGCGGATCGTCTTGTCGTAGTCGAGCATCGCGTCGACGAACTCGAGCATCCGGCCGAAGCTGACGGCCGCGTCCTTGCTCTCGCGGGCGTACGTCCCCTCCCGGGCCGGCCACCAGACGAACCGGTCGCAGCCGAACACGCGGGCGACGTCGATCGTCCGCCGCCCCCGCTCCAGGGCCCACTGCCGGTCGGCGGCGCTGTTGCTTGTGACCGGGCCGTCAACGCCGCGGGCGTCCTCCCAGTGCCGGGGGGCGAAGATCTCCGCCTTGAGGCCGTGGTCGTCCAGCAGCTTCTTGACCTCCTTCGCCTTCTTCTCCCGGTCGGTTGGGGTGTACGAGTCCGGGACGGCGTCGTCGTCGTGGAACTGGACGTAGTCGAACCCGAGGTCTTTGAACGTCTTGAGCTTGGCGGCGAACGGTCGGTCCGGGCGAACGGACGGGCCGAACGGGTCGGCCCCGGCGTGCAGGTTCCACGGCCCGGCGGAGAACTTGAAGTCGGCGGCGGCGGTCCAGGCGGACGGGCTGGCCGGGGCGGGAGTGGTCGTGGTGGCGGCGGTGTCGGTCGGCGCGGTCGTGGGCATCGGTCGGTCGCTCCTCGTGTGCGGTGTGGCGGACCGGTCAAACTACGGACGGCCGGCGGGACGTCAAGCCGGTCCGGTGCCCCGGCCGGGGTGCCGCACCTCGCACCGCGGTGCGGCCGCGGGTACCTTCGGGCGGCCGTGGAACCAATTCGCTGAGGGGTCACCGGGGAGGTCGGCGATGAAGATCGGGCGGGCATCGGCGGGCGTATTCCTCGTCTCGTTGCTGGGGTGGGCCGTCGCCACGGCGCCTTCGGCGACGGCGGCCCCCGCGAGCGCACCGGCAGACCGGAGCACGTACCTCGACGTCGCCAAGGCGTACGAGGCGTACTGGCGCGCCGCCCTGGTCGACGGGTACGACAAGGTCGGCCGGCGGGACCCGGGGTGGGACGAGCCGGCCCGAGTGTTCCTCCGGGCGGCCGCCCGGCGCGAGGCGTACGACAACCTCGACGCGTTCTACCTCCCGGACGACCTCCCGACGCCCGACGCGCTCGTTGAGCTGGCCTCGGCGGCGTACGAGGCCGGCTGCGACGACCCGATGGTGATCTGCCAGGCGGCGCGGGCGCTGGCGCTCCGGAGCCGGACGGCCACCCGCCGGGCCGGCCCGCCGTTCGTACTGATGCCGCCCCGCCCACCCGTGGCGTTCGCCGCCCTCGCGCGGATCCCGGCGTGGGGCCCGATCGGCCCGTTCGTGCCGCGGCGGCGGTTGCCGCCGCTGGGCATGACCCAGGTCACGAGACCCGCCGTCGAGGCCCTGCTCGGGTCGGGGTACGCCGACTACGCGGTGGCGGTGGTGGCCCGTGACGTCCTGGCCGGCCCGTTAGACCCCCGACAGAGGGCCGAGCTGGCCAACGGGGTGCGGGAGCGGTGGCTGGCCGCCTGCTGCGAGAAGCCGCAGCCGCGGCTCCGTCGGGCGGTGATGGTCGACGCATCCCGGACGTACGCGAACACCGACGACCTGGGCGCGTTCATTGCCGACTTGCAAAAGCGGCCCGGCGGGGCCGACCCGTGGGTGTTGGACAACCTGATCGGCCGGCAGAGCATTCACCTGGCTTGGGCCAGCCGCGGCAGCGGGTGGGCGGCCAACGTCACGCCTGAGGGGTGGCGCGGGTTCCACCAACACCTGTCGACCGCCCGGGACCACTTCGCCGCCGCCTGGAAGCTGGACCCGACGTTCCCCCAGTCGGCGGCGGAGATGATCACGGTCGCGATGGGCGACGGAGACGCGCTGAACGAGAAGCCGCTCGACTGGTTCGCCCGGGCGCTGGAGGCCCAGGTCGACTTCGTATCAGCGTACGACCTGATGCGCGGGGCGCTGCTGCCCCGGTGGGGCGGCAGCTACCCGGAGATGCTCCAGCTGGCCGACGCGTGCCTGGCCGTCCCGCGATACGACACGCTCGTCCCGTGGCAGTACGTGGAAACGGTCCGGGCGATCGGGCGGGACTCGGGCCAGCCGTGGGGCCTGCTGACCTCCGACCCGGCGGTGTACGACAACGTCGCCCGGACGGCCGGGGCGTACGCGGACCAACTGACCGGTCGGCGGCGGGTGCTGTTCCGGTCGTACCAGGCGGCCGCCGCCTTACGGGCTGGGCGGCGGGACGACGTCCGGGCGGCGCTGAACCGGCTGGCGGCCGACGGGCACAAGCCCGACCCGGCGGCGTTCGAGTACTTCGGGTTCCCGGACGGGGCGATGACCGCGTCGGCGGCGGCCGTGCTGACCGCGGACGGCGGCGCGGCTTTGTTCCAGGCGGCCGACGCGGCCCGGGACGGCGGCCGGGCGGTCGACGCCCGTGCTGCGCTGGCGGCCGCCGCCGCCGCCCGCGGGCCGTTGGCGGCCGACGACCCGCGCGTTCCGTACCTCGACCACCTGTTGGAGGAACTGAAGCGGCGGTCCGGCGAGTGGGTCGACCTGCCGCCGGGCGATCCGCGGTGGGAGTTGCAGGCCCTTAAGGGACAGGTCGGCACGAACACCTGGGTGCGGCCCGGCGAACCGGCGACCACCGCCTTCACCATGCAGGGCGGTCCGGGCGGGGCCAAGGTCGGATTGTGGCGGCCGCCGGACCAGGACCGACAGTTCGGGTCCCGGTTCGAGGTCGAGGCGACGATCCGATCGTTCGACGGGACGGAGGGCCGGCGGGTGGGCCGGGCGTGGGTCGCCCCGCCCGGACAGGCCGTGACGGCCGGCATCGCGTTCCACGACCCGGAATCGAACACGACCGAACTGGCGGTCGTCGACTTTGGCCGGCAGAGGGCGGGGTTCGCCGCCACGGCCGGCGGCGATTCCGGCACGGGCGGGGACGACACCGGTGGGCTGAAGCCGGCCTGGGACGTGAAGGTTGGCCGCACGGCGACCGTACGGGCTCGGTGCGTCGGTCGGACCGTCACGCTGTTCGTCGACGGCAAGGCGGTCGGCGAGCCGCACGAGCTGCCTGCGGCGTTCGACGGGCCGTTCCAAGTCGGGATCGGCGGGCTGGACCATTGGTACGTTGAGGTCCCGGCGGTGAGGTACCGGCTGATCCCGCCGGGCGACGGCCCGGCAGCCGGCGAAATGCCGCCCGCGCCAGTGCCGCCCGGCATAAAATGACGCAGCCGTCTGCCTCGGTTCGACCGTGTGGGCCGTCCGAACGCTACGGTGCCGAGCGGATCGGCCCGCGCTGGCCAACTGACATGCTAGATTCCACGCCCGAGTACGTGCCGACTTCCGCTCCACCGACCGCGGAGGCCGCTGGTCAAACGGCGGAGGCGCTCGCTCAGGTGATCGACGATACCGACGACCGCGGCCCGGCGGCCCGGTGGGCGGCGAACGAGCTGCGTCACGGGCGGGCGTTCGAGGCGGTGTCGACGGACCTCGTCGGGCAGGGCTGGTCGTCTGAGGTGGCGGACGAGATCGTCGAGGCCGCACGGCAGGCCACGCGGGACGACCGCGGCGTGCGGACCCGCGACGCCGTCGCCCTGGGGGCCGAGCGGCGGTACCGCCGCACCCTCGCCAACGTCCGATGGTTCGCGTTCGGCGGGCTGCCCGCGCTGCTGTTCGCCGCACGGAACCTGTTCATCTCGGCCAAGGGCGTTCGGGACGCCCGGCGGCGGCAGAAGCCGACGGTGGAGCCGGCAGAACCCGCCCGGCGGCAGGCGCGGGGGTTCGAACCCATCCAATCCCTGGAGGACCGGCGCGGGTGACGGAAAACGGGCGGGAACGGCGCGGCTCGCACCGCTGAGCGCACCTGTCGCTAGAGCGAGTGCCGTTGTGGGATATCCCCCTGACGCTTCGTGCGTCCTACGTCGCGAAACCGCGTAGCGGCCGCCGGCTGGCGCTCCGCGGTT
>JAQGHJ010000348.1 GCA_028288905.1 Phycisphaerales bacterium
GACCCCGCCGCCGCCCGTTCCCCGCTCGATCTGTCCCAGTACCAGGCCGTCCTGCTGGACCTCGACGGGACCGTGTACCACGAGGACCACGCCCTGCCCGGGGCGGTGGCGCTGATCCGCCGGCTGCAGGCCGAGGGCAAGCCGTACGCCTGCCTGACGAACAGCACGACGAGCGCCGGGCAGCTGGCCGAGCGGCTCGGGCGGATGGGGGTGGCGGTGGACACGGCCCACATCTACACGGCCGCGTCGGCCGCGTGCGACTACGTCGTCCAGCGGTTCGGCGGGGACCCGGGTTCGGCCGCGTACATCGGCCGGGCGACGGGGGAGGGAATCAGCGGCACGGGCGGCCAGGGAGCCGACGCCGGGCCGGCGGCCGGTCCGGGCGGGAATCCGGCCCCCGCTCCGCGCCGGCCGCGGGTGCTGAACCTGAGCACCGAAGGGGTGGAGCAGATGCTGGACGGGCGGGTGACGTGGGTCCGACCCGGCGACGAGTCGCCGTGCGACGCCGTCATCTGCGGGGTGCCGCTGAACCCGCGGGCGACGGAGGACCGGCTGCGGGCGGCGTTGGTCCACCTCCGCCGCGGGGCCGAGCTGATCGGCATCTGCGCCGACCGCGTGTACCCGAGCCCGCGGGGGATCGAGTTCGGGGTCGGGGCGTTCACCGCGATGTTCGCGTACGCGGCGAACGTCAAGCCGGTGTTCTGCGGGAAGCCCGAGCCGCTGTTCTTCCACGAGCTGTGCCGGCGGCTCGGGGTCCGGCCGGAGCGGTGCGTGCTGGTCGGGGACAACCTCGAGAGCGACATCGCCGGCGCCCGCGGGGTCGGGATGCGGACGATCCTGACCCTGACCGGGGTGACGTCCCAAGCCGACGCCGACGCCGCCCCGCCCCACCTGCGGCCGGACGCGGTGATCGAGAGCTTGGCCGAGCTGTAGCAGCGAATCGCGGTGCGGCGGCCAGATGCCGCGGGTCGCGGTATCCCGCGACCCCTGCCGAACGTCCAAGCCATACAGGTCTCGGGGTACCGCGACCCGTGGGACCCAACCCCGTCTTACGCCCGTCGGATCGGGAATCCCCTTCGTCCCCGCCCGCCGCCCCCGCCTAGACTTCAGGAATCGGCCCGTCTCGGTCCCGACAGTTGTCCCCCGGAGCCCCACACATGTCGTCCCACCCCCGCCGGCTCGTCGCCGTGGCCGTTGCGTCGGCCGCGGTTGCCGTGGCTGTCGCCCTCAAGGCCGCCAACCCCTCCGCCCCGTCCCCGGCCCCCTCCGCCCCGGCACCGGCGGTCGTCCTCGCCAAGGCGCTCAAGCCCGGCGACCCGGCCCCGAAGCTGTCGGCGAGCCGGTGGCTGAACGGTACGCCCGTCCCGGCGTTCGAGAGGGGGACGGTGTACGTCGTCGAGTTTTGGGCCACCTGGTGCGGGCCGTGCAAGGCGACGATGCCGCACGTGACCGAGCTCGTGGCGCGGTACCGGGACCAGAAGGTGGTGGCGGTCGGGGTGAACATCTGGGAGCCGGACCCGTCGAAGGTCGATGCTTTCGTGAAGGAGATGGGGCCGGGGATCGGGTTCGCGGTGGCGGTGGACGAGCCGCCGACGGTCCCCGGTCCGCCCAACCAGCCGCCGGAGGGACGGACGGCGACGGACTGGATGAAGGCGGCCGGGCGGGAATCCATCCCGTCGAGCTTCGTGGTCGACCGGGACGGCCGGGTCGCGTGGATCGGGGAGCCGGGCCGACTGGACCGGGTGCTGGCCGAGGTGGTCGGCGGGACGTTCGACCCGGCCGCCCGGGCGGCCCGGGACGCGAAGGTGAGCGCGCTGAACCAGCGGGCGGCCGACGAGGCGGCGGGGAAGGACTTCGACGCCGCGATCAAGCTCCGCGACGAGATCGCCGCCCTCGACCCGGACGAGGTGGACGCCCAACGGGTCGAAAAGGTCTCCCTGCTGATGGACAAGGGCGACGTGGCAGCGGCCCAGGCACTGGCCGCGGAGCTGGTCGCCCAAGCGGCGAAGTCGAAGAACGCGATGATGGCCGGCGCGACGGCCGAGTACCTGCTGACGTCCCCGTTTGCCGGCCGGGCCGACCCCGACCTGATCCTGCGGGCCGCCCGGCTCGGGTACGACCTGAGCGACAAGCCGTTCCCGTACCAGCGGCTGCTAGCCCGGGCACTGGCGAACAAGGGCCTGTACGCCGAGGCCGCCGAAATCCAGGCCCAGGCCGTCGCCGGCCTCAAGGGCCCGCTCCGCCCCCAGCAACAGCGGGCGCTGGACGAGTACCGGGCGAAGGCGAAACAGTGAGGGGCGAACGTAGAAGGTTGGTTGTCGAAGGTCGTTGGTGGACCGTCGACTGCCGACCCGCTTCTCCCCTCTGCCTACCGCTTACTGCCTACCGCCTACTCACTTCACGACGATGATCTGCTGCGGCCGGGCGACCTTCACGGTCCGCTGGCCGCTGTTGTTGTTCCACTCGTAGAAGTCCCAGGTCGCCAGGTACAGCCGGGTCGCCCCGGGCGGGACGACAAACTTCTGCTGCACCCCGTCCGTCGTCTGCCCGTCGCCGATGAAGAAGATCTGCTGGAGCTTCGGCTTGTACGTCGTCCGGTTCCGGGCGGCGGCCGTCCGGAAGTCGGTCGGGCAGTCGGCGTCGAGCGGGTCCGACACGACCGGCTGGTCCACCTTGTCCGGGGCCTTGTCGCTCAGGAACACGCCGACCAGGGCGTTGATCGGGGCGTTCACGTCCAGGATGTGGTTCTCGGACCCGTTCGTGTTGTGGTCGACCTCGCCGGTGTTACCGTCCGGCTGGTAGCTCGTGTCGTTCGGGTCGTGCTTGGCCGTGCCGTCGATCGAATCGAACGTCAGCCCCTGCCCGGGGACGATCGGGAGCCCGCCGCCGACCGTGGTCGGGCTCTGCTTCATGTCCTTGGCGTTGCCGGCCACGTCCGGGCTGTTGTGCGGGTTGTTCAGGCTCGCCTGCGTGCCCTTTGGCATCCCGGACAGGAACGGGTTGGCCGTCGCCAGGATCCCCTGGTCGACGTTGACGGCCGGCACCTGCATGGCGACGCACTCGGCCGAGATGTCGTGGGACGACCGACCGAACATCTTGACCAGGGCGAGGGGGATGGCGGAGCTGCGGGCGGCGGCCCGGTGGCCGACCACCCGGACGGCGTTCGCCTGGTACTGGTCGCTCCCGACCTTCACCTGGTACGTCCGGGTGGCAGCGTCCCACAGGACGAGTTCGACGTCGGCGTCGAGCAGCCGCAGGACGGTGCCGTCGACGAAGTTGTCCGCCGCCGCCCGCTTGGCCGCGTCGACCGCGTCCGCCGGGCTGACGGCCAGGGCGGCGGCCCCGGCCCGGGCGGCCGCGTCGGACCCGCCGGACAGCTGGGTCTTGGCCAGCTGCACCCGGCCGAAGTCGACGGCCCAGGTGGCGGCGGCGAGCAGAACCGTCATCGAGATGATCGCGTACAC
>JAQGHJ010000353.1 GCA_028288905.1 Phycisphaerales bacterium
GGCAGCGACAGGTCGAAACCGGCGTGTTCGAAGAACAGGCGCGTCCCGTCGCCGTCGGGCTCGAGGCGGAAGCTCACCCGCGTGTCGACGACGGGCCCGCCGGCCGACCACGAGAACACGAGCCGGCTGGGCGGCTCGCACTCCAGCACCTCGCACTGCACGATCAGTCCGTCGAAACGAGCCTTCGGGTTCGGCGGCACCTGGAAGGTGAACCGGTGGCCGACGCGCGGCTGGAAGTCGTTCGGAAACATCCAGTCGGCCAACGTGGCGCTGTCGGTGATCGCCTGCCAGACCTGCTCCCGCGGCTGTGGAATGAGAATTTCTCTCCGAATCGCCTTACTCATTCTTCGCTCCGTCGGAGAGGTGCTTCTGAAGGCGCTCGAGACGGTCGTCCCAGAACCGCTCATAGTGCGCGATCCATTCCCGCACCGGGCCGAGTCGTTCCGGGACGAGGTGGTAGCGGCGCTCGCGGCTGTGCCGCTCCTCGGTCACGAGACCGGCATCGAGCAAGACGCGGAGGTGCTGAGACACCGCCGGTCGGCTCATCTTAAAGTGGCCCGCGATCGCGTTGACGGAATGGTCGGCCGCCGCGAGCAGGTCGAGCATATGGCGCCGCGCGGGGTGGCTGATCGCTCCGAACACGTCCGGCTCGCGATGGGGAGTCACCACCATGCGGCCAAGATAGGTAAGAACATGCTTACCTGTCAAGTCGTAGTAAACCCTTCTGCCCGAGCCGATGCGACGTCCTCGACGGCATGTGGATGTTCCCCGCGGCGCGGCCGGCGCAATGACGAGTTTTCCTGGGCCGATCACGTCGGCGAACGCATGCCGTTCAACAGAAGGCTCTTCCTTCGCCGTTCGGAGGTCGACGTCTCACAGGCGGCGTGCGGATCAGTTGTTCGCCGTCCCGCTCGCTACTCAGCAGCCAGGTCGAAGCAGTGGGACAGGTTTAGTCCCGTTCCTCTGCATGCTGTCGTGGTGTGGCGGCCGGGCAAATCCGGCCGCGTCCTGGGAGTTCCGTACCAGTCGATGACGGAGCCGCCGCCGCGGAGCAATATCCGGGGCGGCATCCCGCCGGCCGGCCCGGGAACGGACGATCAAGCAACGCGGGGCCTGAACCGGTTCGTATTCGTTGGCGTTCGGCCGTCGCCGGCCATCGCGGGACGGGCCTGTGCGACGGGTTTGGGGGCCGCGGGCGTGCGAGCATCTCACGACCTAAACGGCATCGTCACTTGGCGGCCGGGTAGTCGACGTACCCCTTCGGCCCCTGGCTGTACCACGTCGGCATGTCGTCCTTCGCCAGCGGCAGTCCCTCGGCCAAGCGACGGGGCAGGTCCGGGTTGGCGATGAACGGGCGGCCGAAGCTGATCGCGTCCGCCACGCCGGCGTCGAGTTCCGCCTGCGCCCGGGCGGCGTCGTAGTCGGAGTTCAGGATCAGCACGCCCGTGAACGCCCGGCGGATCGCCGGCGCGAGCGGCGGGCGGTCGCCCTTGCCGAACGTGCCGTTCAGCGGCGGCTCGCGCAGTTCCAGATGGGCGATGCCGATCGACGACAGCGCGGCCGCCGCGGCGACGAACAGCGGCTCGGGGTCGCTGTCGTTCACGCCCTGCGTGTCGCCGTTCGGCGAGAGCCGTACGCCGGTGCGGTCGGCGCCGACCTCGTCGGCGATCGCCCGCGTCACCTCGCGGAGCAGGCGGACGCGGTTCTCGATCGACCCGCCGTAGGCGTCGGTGCGGAAATTCGAGTTGTTCCGCAGGAACTGGTCGATCAGGTACCCGTTGGCCGCATGGACCTGGACGCCGTCGAAGCCCGCCGCCACCGCGTTGCGGGCGGCCCTACGGTAATCGTCGACGACGCCGGGGATCTCGTCGAGCGTCAGCGGCCGGGCCTCAGCGTACGGTTGCTTACCGTTGTACGTGTGGGCGTCGCCCGGACCGGTCGTGGCGGACGACGACACCGGCTGCCCGCCGCCGAGGAAGCTCGGGTGGACGATCCGGCCCATGTGCCACAGCTGCGACACGATCCGGCCGCCCGCCGCGTGGACGGCGTCGGTCACCTTGCGCCAGCCGGCCAGTTGCACGGGCGACCAAATTCCCGGCGCGTACGGCCAGCCGAGGCCCTGCTGACTGATGCCCGTGGCCTCCGTGAGGATCAGGCCCGCGCTCGCCCGCTGGGCGTAATACTCGACCATCACCGGCGTCGGCACGTGCTCGCGCGTGCCGCGGCCGCGGGTTAGGGGGGCCATCACGATGCGGTTGGGCGCCTCGATAGCACCGATACGAAGCGGTTCGAAAAGCGTGGGCATGGCGGGCGTCCTATTCAGGCGGCGAGAGGGTCGAGGGCGGCGACGGGCGAAGGCGTCACGGGTTGAGCAGGTCCATCTCCGGCAGGCTCGGCCCGCCCTGCGGCTGGGAGATCAGGCTGTGCGTCGTCAGCGGGCCGCCGAACTGCTGGAGCAGTCCGCCCGCCGCGATCGGCCCGAGGTCGATCGGCGCAAAGCCCCACGACGAGACGAGGTCGGCGACCATCCTGTTCGCGGCCGCGTCATCGCCCGACAGGAACAGCACCCGCCGGCCCCACGGGTCCGCCGCCGGGCGGCTTAGCACGCGGGCCCACATCGTGTTGAACGCCTTCACGACCCGCGCCCCCGGCACCGCGGCGGCGACAACGTGGCTCGACGGCCGCCCGCCGAGCTTGGCCGGCGAGAAGTCCGTGAAGTCGATCGCGTTCGTCGCGTCGACCACGATCCGCCCGTCCCACGCCCCGGCCCCCGCGACGGCCGCCCCGATCGCGTCGAACGGCACGGCCAGGATCACCACGTCCGCTGTCAGCGCCTCAGCGCGGTCGGAGGCGACGACGCTCGGTCCGAGTTCCTTCGCCAGCCCCGCCAGCGAGGCCTTCCCCGCGTGTTGGCGACGAGCACGGGCGTGCCATTACGGGCGAACTGCCGGGCAACGGCCGTGCCGATCGCCCCCGAGCCGATAATCGAGAACGTCATGAGAACCTTCCTTGCCTTACCGCCCGAATCGTTGGTTCGATAATTATCGAACTAAGGAAGGATAGGTCGTCAGCGACTATGTTTCAACATATGTCCAAGGCACGCCACCCCGAGTCGGTCGACCTCGACTTGCCGAGGATCCTCCACGCCCTCAGCGACCCTGGGCGCCTGGAGATGCTGTCGACCCTCGCCGACGGGGTGGAGCGGACCTGTGGCGAACTGGGATCGGACCAGCCCAAGAGCAGCGCGTCGCACCACTTCCGCATCCTCCGCGATGCGGGCCTGATCCGGACGAGGGTTAAGGGCACCAACCACTACAACAGCTTGAGGACCGAAGAGGTGGAGGCGCGCTTCCCAGGGCTGCTGGACGCGGTACTCAGCGCGTGGCGGACATCCAGGTGATTCCGACTTGGTGGCCGCGTTGCGCGGTATCGGAGAAGCCGGACCGATGGGGTCGGGAGGCAGGTTATCCTTGAGAGCCGCTAAAGGCACCTGTTCTCGCCCCAGCGGGTTGTGACACCTGCCGGCGGGAGCCGAAGGGTTCGGCCCGGACGACCGGGGGCGTCGGTCTGCCGGCGGCCGGACGCCGACCTGGACGGTAAGGGGTTCGGCTTCGGACGGCGACGTGTCGTTACCCCCGTTCCACGACGCGCCGCACGGCGTCCTCCAGCGTCCGGAGGTCGACCGGCTTCGTCAGGTGAGCGGCGAAGCCCGCCTCGCGGCAGCGGCGGACGTCCTCCTCCATCCCGTACCCGGTCAGGGCGATGGCCCGGCCGGCAAACTGCTCCCGCACCGCCCGCATCAGGTCGAGGCCCGAGCCGTCCGGCAGCCCGACGTCGCTCAGGAGCAGGTCGAACGTGCCGCCGCGGGCGGCGGCCACCCGGTGGCCCAGCCCTTCCAACAGCCGCGTCAGCACCCGGAGCGTCGGCTCGTTGTCCTCGACCAGCAGCACCCGCAGCGGGCGGACCGCCGGACCCGCCGACGGCCTCGCCAGCGGCGCACGCTCGGCGTGCGCC
>JAQGHJ010000358.1 GCA_028288905.1 Phycisphaerales bacterium
CCGTGCCCGATCGCGACGTGGCTCTGAAGCACTGGATCTACTTCAGGAAGGACGTCTCGGCCTATTCGGAATCGGATAGGGCTGCGGGCGTCGTCACAAGGTTCCCCGCGGAGCTGGCCATGCCTCGTGGGGCTCGGCGAGAGACGTGAGCCCGACCGCCCTGAACAGGCAATTCGGGGCGCGTTCGCCATCGCGCCGGCGGACGTGAAGCGGATCGTGGCGAGCAAGCCGGAGAAGAAGAAGGGGCGGAAGAAGTGACCGACCGGCCGACGCTCGACTACCAGCCGCCGGAGCCACACACCCACCTTCGGACGTCCGACTACGTCGTCGCCACGCTCGGCGGCATCCTCGTCTTCGTCGGGGCGTTGTTCGCGGTGATCCTCTTGTGCAGGATGGCTTTCCCGGACGTGGGGGGGATGGGCGAAATACTGGTGGGTGTCGGAATCTTGGTGCTTCCGCTAGCGGCCGCAGCGTCGTCGTTCTACAGCTCGCTCAAGACGTCGCGGGCGAGGCGGAGCCGGAAGTCGTAGCTCGGCTTGCTATCACAAGTCCGGGATTCCGAGGGGACATGATGTACTTAATGATGGCGGAGACGTTGCCGGCGGACGGCTCGTGGGTCGCGTTCGTGCTGGCCGCCACGGTGGCGGGCGTGGCCGTTCTCGCGACCGTGCTGTTCTACGTCGTCCGAGCGGCGATCCTGTCGGCCCTCCGGCAGCGGGACCGCGACGGTGCCGGGGGGCGAACCGGGCCGCGCGACGACTGAGGACGTCGACCCGCGGCGGCGGCGACCCTCGACCAAAGGACTGGCCGGCGTGCCGCTGTGGGTCGACGGCACCAAGTCGCTCGGCGGATAGACGGTCCTGCACGTCGTCGCCTTCGATATGGCGAAGTGGTTCGAGTAGCCGCACCGCTCCTGTCCCGTGTCGCGCGACGTCAGCGGTCCCGTGGAGAGGTCCCCATGACGATCTACCCCATCGAGCTCGACGTCCACCTGGTGTTCGATCCGCCGATGGACGAGAAGTCCCCGGGGATCGTCGTCACGCGACGCATTGAGCTGCCGTTCGTGCCGTTCGAAGGGCTCCGCGTCCACTGCCGGGCTTGGGACGACTGCTCCGAGCCGCACGGGCTGTCGTTAAAAGAGGTCGTCTGGGACATGGATCGGGGAACCTTCCTCGCCGAGTCCCACCACATCCACGAGTCGTTCCCGATCGCCTCCATCCCGGACGAGGTCCGGACGTGGGTGGCCCGCGGGTGGCGGCCCGGGAGTTGGAAGGATTGGTACGAGGAGCGGGAGGCCGCCGACGGGCCGGATGGCGATCGAGCGCGGCCCGCCGACTGGCTCATCGACGGTGACCATCCGGAATTTGAGCGGCTGCACCTGCTGCCACCCGACCAGCGGCCGGCCGTCTTCAACCGGTTCTGGAAGTCTCTGATCCGCTTGATGATCGAGGATTACTCGAGCCTGTCGACGGCGTACGCGATGGACAAGGCGGGCACGTGGAAGCCAGAGGGCGACGAGCGAGCGGCCGAAGCATGGCACCGGTTCGCGCGGGAGTTCGCCCGCATGGGCTCGAGCGAGCGGTCGCAGTGGCTCGATCGGGTCCGCGGTTACCCGGACGTGTACCGGGTGCTGAGGTCGAAGCCCTCCAAACGGCCGGCTGGCGAAGGGGTGACGTTAGGGGGTGGCTGAAGATGGGACACGACGCGCCCAAGCCCGCCCCGCCCCCGGTCGAACGGCTGGTCTACAACCAGACCGAGGCCGCCGCGGCGATGGGCGTCACCGACCGCACCTTCCGCAAGTGGGAGGGCGCGGGGCTCATCCGGGGCTACCGGAAGAACGGCAAGGTCCAGTACCTCCGGGCGGACCTGGAACGGCTCGCCCGGACCGACGCGACGTTCGAGGACAAGCGCGCCGAGCCCAAGCCGCGGAGTCCCCGGGCCGGTGGCAGGAAGCGGAACGGCTAACGACGTTTGCCGACCGACCCCCTTAACGACGGCCGCCCCGGCGGTGGGGCCGGGGCGGGGTCAGAATCCGGCCGACTTCTTAAAGCGTTCCAGCAGGCCCTTACTGAGCCACCCGCACGGGGGGTTTAGAGACTCGCGGGGGATGCGAACGAAGGGGTCGCCGTCGTAGATGTAGGACGTGTCGGCCAGGCCCGTCGCCTCGAAGTCGGGATCGTCCTTCGCCACCTCGAACGGGTTGCTGTCGTAGTCCTTGGTCGAGATGGCGAGGCACAGCCAGTGCCGCGGGTCCTCGTGGTCGATGCGGATCAGCAACCACGGGCGGGCCTTGACCTCTCGCCGCCAGAAGAACTTTGCCCAGCAGATATCGAACGGGTCCATCCGTGCCCCCTGCCCTTCGCCGCGACGTTAGCTGGCCAGTTCGGGGACGGGACCGTATGGGTCGGGCAGCTCGGCCGCCAGCTCTTCCGTGATGACGGCGCGGCCCTGGGTGAACCGGGCGTTGCGGACGATGAAGTGGGCCAGTTGCTCGGCAGGCCGGCCGTCGGGGTCTACCGCCGCCATCCGTCGCGCCACCGGCATCACGGACAGCTCGCGGGCTTCCGCCAAGCACGCTTGGAGTTTGTCGGTGCCGGCCACCGTGTACCCGACGGCGAACGAACGGCCCGCCCGCGACAGGACGGCCGACAGGGTCTGCTCGACCATGCGGAGCGTGCGTGCGGCGTTCCGGATCGCCTCCCGGTCGGGCGAGCCCGGCACCACGCTGGCGAGGTAGACCCGGTCGCGGTCCCACAGGGCAGTGACGCGAGCGATCAGGTCCTCGGTTAGCTTTCGGTAGTCAGCGTCGGCCGGATCGGTCCTGCCCGCCTCGTCGCGGACGGCTGCGAAGTCTTGGTCGGTTGCCTGCATTGGAAGGTCATTCCCCGCGAAAAGTCTAAGCGGGGTATCGGTTCCGGTCTAGGCCAAAGGTGAACCGGCTGGCCCGCCCGTTCGATGAGTGGCGATCGAATTAGGGGTCGTGTTTTGACCTAAGTGCCTGCCGGCAATGAACGCGAGGCCGATCGACTTAGCGACCCCTCCGCCCATTCCCCCGCGTCTCGCCAGTCGGCTGGCCTCGTCGGACGCGGCGGAGCCGCGGCAGACCGGCGGGGTACCTGGGGCGATCAACGACG
>JAQGHJ010000387.1 GCA_028288905.1 Phycisphaerales bacterium
CGGGCGGGTCGCCGACGGCCGCGCCGGCCGGGGCGGGCCGTGACCACCGTCACGCCCGCCGCCGCCGTCCGATTTGCCGCCGTCGGACGCGTGGCGGAACGTCATGATCGCGGAGCTAATCGCCGCCCGGGTCGGGTACCTGGCGACGGACCGGCTTGAAGGGCGAGAGATCCTGCTGTTCGCCGCCGGCGGGTTCGCTGCCACCGTGGCGGCCGTCTGGTCCCCGCGCTCAGGATGACATTCGTACGGGTGGGCAACCCGTACCACCCGGGGCCCGGGCCGGCCAGGGCTCATCCGACCGAGACGAGGTGACGACGACGACGCGACAGCAGCCCGCCGACAGCCCCGCGCCCGTCCCCCCCCGATCCGCCGCCCGGCACCGTGGTCGCCCTCGCCGCCGTGCCCGCCCCTCAGGCCTTCGTCTCGACGCTGTTCAGGACGTCGCTGGCGTCCCCGCGCCACTTGTCCTTCCCGGCCCCGCCGCTCAGGAAGTCCTTGGCCTTGTCCTGCGCGTAGAACGTGTCGTTCCCGTCGTCGCCGTACAGGGCGTCCGCGCCCGTGCCGCCGACGAGCACGTCGTCCCCCTTGCCGCCGCGGACGTAGTCGTTCCCGCCCCGGCCGTCGATGTAGTTCGCCCCGTCGGTCCCGAAGATGAAGTCGTCCCCCTGCGTGCCGACGAACGTGTCCATCCCGTCGTAGACGTCGTTGTACCCCTGGCCGTTCTCGGCCGGCGGGATCGCCGTGCCGTCGTAGGAGTACTCGCCGGCGTACCCGTTGCGGATCAGGATGCCGACCCCGCCGCCCGGGCCGCCGGACGCGGCGGCGCCGCCCGAGTAGTCGAGCGTGTCGTTCCCGGTCCCGCCGTGGAGCCGGGCCCCGGCCGATCCCGTCAGCTCGAACGCGTCGTTCCCGGCGTCCCCGTACACGGCCGCGCCGAGCCCGACGTTGACGAACACGTCGTTCCCGGAACCGCCGTGCACCTCGGTCCCCATCCCGACGTAGACCGTGTCCGGGCCGCTCCCGCCGTAGACCACGACCGGCGTGACGTGGGACGTCGGGCTCTGTCCGATCGTGGACGGCACCTTCACCGACGCGTCGAGCCGCACGGTCGCCCCGCCGGCCCGGATGTTCACCACGATCTTCTTGACCTTGGCGGCCGGGAACGAGCTGACCTTGCCGTCGTCCCCGACGACGAACTGGCCGCCGGCCACCTTCGCCGTGACCGAGTCCTGGGAGCCCAGGTCGTCGATGCCGGTGACGGTCACCACCCCGGTCGTGGCGCTGAACGACGTGGACATCAGCCGCCGGCCCTCGAGTGCCTCGAACATCGTGTTGCTCCTCCCCCGTCGCCTCGGTGAACCGACCCGCCATCGGGGGGGCCGCCCGCCGCCCGCCGGCCGCGACGAGCGGGACCGGGGGCGTCGGGGGAACCCTACCAAACGGCCGAGTTCGCGGGCAACGGGGGGCCCCCGACGGTGTCCGGCAGGGTGGTCCGGTTGTAGTGGATGGCCGGCCCGCGTGGGCCAGCCGCGGGCCGCGGGCAGGGCGGCGTCGTTCACCGGCCCGCCAGCCCGATCCCGCACCCCGGACAGTACCGGGCGTTTCCGGGCAACGCCGCCCCGCACCGGTCGCAGGCCGCCGGCCCGTACGGCACGGGCGACGCCGAGTAGGGGTCGTAGTCCGGGTCCCCGCGCCCGCGGGCCCGCCGCGCCGCCCCCCGCCGGAGGGCGATCAGGAGGCCGACCGCGGCGGCGGCGAGCAGCGTCAGGGCGACGAGGGTGACGGCGGCCAGCTTGTATCCGGGGGTCGGGGCCATCGGGCGGGCATCGCACCACGCCCTCGGGAGCCTCACCCGCCACCGCCGCACCGCTCGCAGCCCCGGGAACGGGTGGGAATGATCCTGCCTAGCTCCCCGGCACCACCAGCAGGTTCGACAGCTCCGGCTTGGGCCGGTCCGCGTCGGCCACCGTCACCCGCGGGTCGCCCGGGTACTGGACGGCGAGCGCCTCCATGTTCGGCAGCTTCACCTTCATCAGGAACACGTAACGCCACTGGACGTTCATCTGGTACTGGTCCTTGGCCGCGAGCGGTACGAAGCTGGGCGGGCTCACGAAGGCGTTCTTGATCGTGGCCGTCGGGCTCCCGGCCGGGTACAGCGGCGCGCCCGGCTTCGGCGGCTTCCCGAGCGGCCCCTCCCGGACCGCGTACCCGGCCTGGACAACGACGCACGTCGGGGCGGCCGTCTGCTGGACGACCGGTGCGGCGCCGGCGGACTTGCTGGGGAACAGCACCTGGTGGTTGTCGATCTCCCAGCTCAGCACCTCCTGGTACGCCGTGTACGGCGCTTCCAGGTGCGAGTCCGAAAGCCCCGTCGTCCGCCCGCGGCTCGACTCCCCGCCCTGCGACGGCGGCCGGTCCACCGACGTCCCCGCCTGCGTGTCCGTCTTGACCTCCTGGGACTTCGTGGTCGGCTGGAGCGACCCGCCGGCGCACGCGTCGTACAGCTTCGGCGGCGGGGCCTTCACGCCGCTGTTGGAGTTGACCCCGTCCCCGCCGTACGGGCCGATCGCCTGCGGGCCGTCGGCGTACCCCGGGGGCGTCCCGCCGACCTTGTCCCAGATGCTTTCCGGCTTCTCCGGGTCGCCGGCGAACGCGGCACGCCGCCAGGCGAACGAGAACTGGAGCGAGTTGCCGTAGACCGAGTCCTGGATGCTCAGGCTGTCCCAGATGACCGTCACCGAGTCGGACGGCAGCTTGGACACCAGCAGCGCGCCGATGCGCTGAAGGATGACCTGCTTCGTGACGTTCGCCGGGGCGGAGAACCGGCCGTTCAGCACGCAATCCGCCATCCCGCCGTACCCGCGGATCGTGAACCCGAACGTCGCCTCCCCGCTCGTCACGGGGGCCGGCAGGGTCCACATCAGTTCCTTCTGGACGACCGAGAAGTCGAGCGTCCGGCCGTCGACGGACTGCGTGAACGACATCGGCCCAGGGGCGAACCCCTTCGGCAGCTCCGGCACGCACAGCCACCGGTAGGTGTCGGCCGGCTTGCCGTTGAACACGTCGTCGCCGCCCCGGACCGTGAGCCGGCCCGTGCAGCGGCGCTCCGTGAAGCCGTCGGCGTCGACGTCGTGCTCGTACGCGCGGGTGAGGCTCAGGACGTTCGCCGTGCTCTCTGGCGTGGCGGTGCACGACGCGAAACACTCCTTCACCGCGACGACGAGCGACCACGTGTAGACGGCCGCCAGGCCGCCGACGAACTGGGTGAACTCGAACGGGCCGGGCTTCGGCCCGAACTCGATGTCCTGCCCGCCCTCGAACGTGTAGTAGCTCCGCGGGTCGCTCCCGTCGTCCTCGGACCACGACACGGTGAACCCGCCCCGCGGCCGGCCCATCACGTTGCGGTACCTGTTCAGCGCGTCGTGGAACTCGGCCCGGGTGGCGGCCGTCAGCGTCCCGGTAACGTCGAAGGCGTACCG
>JAQGHJ010000391.1 GCA_028288905.1 Phycisphaerales bacterium
GGGTACGCCGGCGGCATGCGGGCCGTGTTCGAGCCCGGGCAGTACGCCCGGCTCGCGGCGGCGCTGCCGAGCGGCACAACCCCGCTCACCGCCTCGAACGCGGCGGCCGCGCCGTACGCCAGCCGCGCGTACCAGTACGACTCCCAGCAGCGGGTGACGCAGGAGGTCGTCGCGGGCGTCGGGTCGACCCAGGGCACCGGCGACGGCCGGGGCACGGTCACGTACGCGTACAGCACAAGCGCGAACGCGGACGGGTACAACGCCTGGAAGACGAAGACGGTCGAGACCCGGCCGGACGGCGAGACGAACACGGTCTACACGAACTACATCGGCCGCACGATGCTCTGGGTCAAGGCGGACCACTCGGCCGGCCAGTCGTTCAGCGGCAAGCGGTTGGCGACGTTCTACCAGTACGACGCCGCCGGGCGGCTGGTGATGACCGCCCACCCGTCGGCGTTCAAGCCGGACACGGGCGGGAACCTGTGGGACGAGGCGTACGCCGACCTGCTGCACGACCAGGGCGGCGGGGACTACGCGTACCTCGGGGACGACTTCGGGCAACTCGACCTGACGGCGTACGCGGCGGCCACGACGGCCACGGCGACGGCGGCCGGGGACGTGACCGGGCTGCCGACGGCCACGTACACCCGCCGCGGGGACCGGGCTGGGTCGGCGTACGGCGGGGACCCGATCCAGCAGTCGGCCACGCAGTATTACCTGCAGGCGTACACGCCGACCGGGACGGGCGGGGTGGCGATGACCGTCACGCCGGTGGCGGCCGAGTCGGTGTACCCGGACGCGGTCGAGGGGACGCCCGGCACCGCCCGGACGACGGACTACGCCTACACCTACTTCGCCAGCTCCGTGAAAGTCGAGTCGGTGACGGTACAGCAACCGGTCGTATCGACCGGCCGCAACGGCCCCGGCGGGTCGACCCGGGACACGGACGCCATGTACTTCGACGCCTACGGCCACCCGACGTGGACGAAGGACGCCGGCGGGTACCTCGGGTACACGGCTACCGACCCGGTGACCGGGGCGGCGACGACGGCGATCGCGGACGTCGACTCGGCCCAGACGACGACGTTCGCGGGCAAGCCGACCGGGTGGGCGACGCCGGCCGGCGGCGGGCTGCACCTGACGACACTCGTCCGGGTCGACGCCCTCGGCCGGCCGACGAAGGTGACGGACCCGAACGGGAACACGTCGTACACGGTGTACAAGGACGCGGCGCACGAGGTCCGCGCCTACCGCGGGTGGAACCCGACGACGCACACGGCCACCGGCCCGACCGAGATCGTGCGGGAGTACCGCCCGGCCGCCAACGCGGCGTCCGGCCAGCGGGCGGTGTACACGGAAACCCTGACCACGTCCGCGACCGCGGCGTACAACGCCACCACGAACGAGCCGACCGGCACGGAGGCACCGTCGGCGGCGAACATCCAGTCGCTGTCGCGGGCGGTCACGAACAGCAGCGGGCAGGTGACGGACGCGCTGGCGTACTACTCCCTGGCCGGGGTGACGTACGCGGCCGCGACCGCGCTGCTGGGGACGGCGGGGAACGATTCCGCCTCCGGCAACTACCACCGGACGCAGTCCAAGTACGACGCGGCCGGCCGAAACAGCGTGCTGGTGAGCCCGACCGGGACGATCAGCCGGACCGTGTTCGACGGGTTCGGCAACGCGGCGGCCGTGTACGTCGGCACGAACGACGCCGGGGCGACGGACCTGGACCCGGACGGGTCCGGCGGCACCAACAACCTGGTGAAAGTCAGCGAGGCCGAGTACGACCAGTCGTGCGGGTGCCCGAACAGCAGCGGGGACGGCCGGGCAACCAAGGTGACGACGTACCCCGGCGGCGGGGCGGCGGCCCGGGTGACGCAGAACTACTACGACTGGCGGGGCCGGCTGGTGGCGACCAAGAGCGGCGTGCAGACGACGGAGGCGGACGACAACGCCCACCCGATCGCGTACGCCGACCTGAACAACCTCGGCCAGATCACCGCCAGCTACGCGTACGACGGGGACGGGGTGGCGGTGACGGAGACGGCCGGGGTGCCGGTCAAGCCGTCGGCGTCGCTGCTGCGGGCCGAGACGGTGACGAGTTACGACGAGCAACTGCGGCCGTACCGGACCCAAACCTACAGCGTCGACCCGTCGAGCGGCAGCGTGTCGAGCAACGCCCTGACGACGAACGTGTTCTACGACCGCCGGGGGCTCCTGGTCGAGACGGCCGCCCCGGGCGGGCTGGTGTCGAAAGCGACGATCGACGGGGCCGGGCGGGTGACGGCGGCCTACAGCACCGACGGCGGCGGGGACGCCGGGTGGGCGGACGCCGACGACGTGGCCGGCGACGCCGTGCTGGAGCAGGCGGAGTACGCCTACGACGCGGACGGGAACGCGGTCCTGACCACGGCCCGCCAGCGGTTCCACGACGCGACGGCCACCGGGGCGCTCGGCGACCCCGGTTCGACGACGGCCCCGAAGGCCCGGGTGTACTACTCGGCCGGGTACTACGACGCGGCCGACCGCCCGACCGCGTCTGTCGACGTCGGGACGGACGGCGGCACCGCGTACACGCGCCCGGGGTCTGCACCCGCCCGGTCCGACACCGCGCTCGTCACCAGCTACGCCTACGACGCCGCCGGCCGGGTGCAGGACGTGACCGACCCCCGCGGCCTCGTCACCCGGACGGCGTACGACCTGCTGGACCGGACGACGAGCGCCACGGAGAACTACGTCGACGGCACTCCGTCCGCCGCGGACGACCGGATCACGCGGTACACCTACGACGGCGTCGACCACGTCCTGACGATGACGGCCGACCTGCCGTCCGGCCAGCACGACCAGACGACGCAGTACGTGTACGGCGTCACCACCGCCGGCGGCAGTACGATCGCCAGCAACGGGCTGTTGAAGGAGGTCCGGTACCCGGACAAGACGACCGGGGCCGCCGGCACGGCGTCGACGGACAAGGAGCAGTACACCTACGACGCCGCCGGGGCGGCCAAGACGTTCACCGATCGCAATGGCACCGTCCACACGTACGGGTACGACGTGCTCGGGCGGACGCTGACCGACGCCGTGACGACGCTGGCGACCGGGGTGGACGGGGCGGTTCGCCGGCTCCAGACCGCGTACGACACGCAGGGGAACGCGGCCCTGCTCACCAGCTACGACGCGGCGACCGGCGGGAACGTCGTCAACCAGGTGGCGCGGGCGTTCAACGGGCTCGGGCAACTGACGACCGAGTATCAGGCGCACGCCGGGGCGGTGAGCCCGCCGGCCACGCCGACGGTGCAGTACGCGTACACGGAGATGGCGTCCGGCGCGAACCACAGCCGCCTGACGGGCATGACGTACCCGGACGGCCGGGTGCTGCGGTACGAGTACAACAGCGGGCTGGACAGCAACATCAGCCGGGTTAGCACCCTGGCCGACGACAGTCCCGGGTCGGTCGGCACCCACCTGGCGGATTACTCCTACCTCGGCCTGGGCACGATCGTCCGGGAGGGCCGGCCGGAGAACGGCACCGAGCTGACGTACGTCAAGCGGTCCGGCGAGTCGGACGGTGACGCCGGGGACCCATACACGGGTCTAGACCGGTTCGGCCGGGTCGTGGACCAGCGGTGGCTGGCGACGAGCAGCGGGACGGCGACCGACCGGTTCCGGTACGGGTACGACCGGGACGGGAACCCGCTGTACAAGGCGAACGACGTGCTGCCGGGGCTGAGCGAGCTGTACCACGCGAACGGGGCGGGCAACGGGTACGACGGGCTGAACCGGCTGGCCGAGTTCCGCCGGGGGGCGCTCACCGACGGGAACGCCGACGGCACGCCGGACACGGTGGCGACGGGGGACCTGTCGGCGCTATCCGGCGCGTCCCGGACCTGGGGCCTGGACGCGCTGGGGAACCAGTCCAGCACGTCGACCGACGGGACGACGACGACGCGGACGCACGACGACCGGAACGAGCTGACCGGCATCGGGTCCGCCACCCTGGCGTTCGACGCGAACGGGAACACGACGACCGACCAGCGGGGGCAGACCCTGACGTACGACGCGTGGAACCGCCTCGCGTCGGTCACCACCGGCTCGTCGACCGCCGCATACAAGTACGATGTCCTCGGCCGGCGGGTCCGCGAGGCCGCCGGGGCGGCCGTGACGGACCTGTACTACACGGCCGGGTGGCAGGTGGCCCAGGAGACGACTTCGGGCGGGGCCACGACCCAGTACGTGTGGGGCCTCGGGTACGTGGACGACTTGGTCGCCCGCGACCGGGACGCGGACGCTAACGCCGCGACCGGCGGGTACGGCCAGGCCGGGAGCGGGCGGGAGGAGCGGCTGTACGCCCAGCGGGACGCGAACCACAACGTCACCGCCCTGACGGACGTGTCGGGGGCCGTCGTCCAGCGGTTCGTCTACGACCCGTACGGACGGTCGACTATCTTGACCGCCGTCGGGGCCGCCACGTCAGGCGGGTACGACTGGGCATACCAGTTTCAGGGCGGGCGGCTAAATTCGATCACCGGGCACTACAGTTTCCGCATTCGGGATTATGACCCCAGTATCGAGCGATGGATTCAAAGTGATCCGTCGGTCTATATCGATGGGCTAAACACATATGCATTAGAATCGGCATCCCCGACGAAGTATTTGGATCCAAACGGTCTATCCACAGTAGACGCAGAATGCTGGAACTTAATCCAACAATTTGAGAACACTGTAGAATCAGAGAAAGTCTTGCGAAAGAATGCTCAGGATGACTTGAAACTCGAAGGAAATCTTTTGAATCTCGCTCGATCCGAAGTGAATAGAGCCAATTCACTCAACGCTCTAAGGAGTGAATTACAAAATCTTCGTGAATGGCTTCAAACAGCACTAGATATTAAAAACGGAACGAATAGTGCTAGTAGATTTGCGGCTGGGGGTGGGGGAGCCTTATTAATGACAAACATTATATATCGCGGAAATAGCTTAGGTCGGAAACTTATAACAGCATCAAAGGTTGTAAGTGGCGTTGGGATTGCCGTGATGATAGGTGATATTGTAGTTGACAAAATTTATGAGCCAAAGAAGGTGATAGTTAAGTCGGCTCAGATGGAAGGCGCGCTTGCTACTCTAGGGGATGAAGCCATACGAAACGCTGAGAATCTTACGGATCGGGCAGAAGAAGCGCGTGATAGAGCTAAGAGAGGACTAAAAGCCGCCGACGATATGGCAGAACTGGCAACTCGGCTAGCATGGAAAATAGCTACCTATTGCGAAGAAAAAGCGAAGAGGGAGAAATGATGTTATGGTTGCAAGTCTCACGTTAACCAAGGGGCTTAGGAAGCAGACGGACGGGCTGTTGGGTCACAACGGCTCTCGGCGGAGCATCTTCAGCAGCGTGCCGTAGAGGTCCCCTCGCCTCAAGTTGAACCGGTACTCGATCTCCTTCGGGTGGAAGTAGAAGGTGTCGCCGGAGACGCCGTTGCACTTGGCCGGGCGGCGCTTGGCGTAGCCCCAGAAGCTCCCGATCCCGTTGATGTGGCGGTTGCCGCGGGCGAATTGGTTCCGGCCGTGGTGGACGCGCAGGTGCTTCTCGTGCCCGACGTCGACCAGGCCGTCGTAGCCGCGCCAGCCGTCGGAGTGGATGACGACGTGCGGCTTGACCTTGCCGCGGATCACGGCCGAAAGCGTCCGCTTCGAGCAGTCGGGCACGACCTCAGAATACACCCGCCCGCCCCGCTCGAAGATGCCGAAGACGCTCGTCTTGCCCCCGGCACCCCGCCCGCGCTTGCCCCGCACCCGGCGCGGGCCGAAGTAGCTCTCGTCGACCGAGACCTCGCCGCCCTTGAACGGCCGGCGGCGCTCGCACTCGTAGGGGAGCCGCTCGCGCAGGCGGAGGTAGATGTCGTTCACGGAGCGGACGGAGACGCCGCTCAGCCGCGCGGCGTCGGACGCGGTCAGGTCCAGGGCGAACAGGCGGACGAGGCGACGGAGCACCTCTTTGGAACGATGGTAGTAGCGGTTCGACACGGCGGCACCGAGGTAGAAGATACCTTAAGCCCTCGCCTGCATCCTGAGCCTTCAGTCAAACCTGGTATATGTGTAGTCGAAGAAAAGAAGATTGTCTTGCCGCCCTTGGTGCTGTCGTTGGAACCCTCGCGAGCTTCGCTATGGACTTTGGGGCGGGATATGTCGCATTCCCCATATTGATAGTTTGTTTCATTGCAATAGCTGGGTCGCTTGTTTTATCGGCAGTTCGCAATAGGAAAAACCGTTTGCGCCGAATGAGGCGCAAGGGCAAGATTTGCCTCCGATGCGGATACGATATCCGCGAGACTTTTCCCAAATGCCCCGAGTGCGGACGCAATTTTATAAAAAGTACTCTGTAGGGAGAGGGCCAAATTTGGAAGAGAGCCGTCACTGATGGTTGCCGGAATACAATGGGGTTATCACTGATATTTTCCAGCTCGTGCCGGTTCGCCGTTCGTTCATCAGGAGTCACCACGAAGCCGCAGCCGCACGCGACTTGCATAACCCCGTACCTGTACAACCCGTACGGCGAAGCCGATACCGGCCCCCGCGGTGAGCCCCGCCCGTCCCACCGCCGTTCGCGGCTCGAGAAGTCAGGCTGCCACCCAGGACCGAGTTGTACGCTGCCCGGTGTCGGGGCCGCGCCCCGGGCCTCGGCCATTGGGAGCAGCTCGACCCGGCGGGGTACGTCGAGGGCGGGAGCCTGTACGCCTTCGGCGACGGGGGCGACGGGGGCGACGGTGCCCAGCCTCGAACGGCCGGCCCGGACGACGACGGCCGCCACCGCATGTGACGGCAAGCCCGCCTGACGGCCAATTTCACTCTGGGCACCGGCCGGCCGCCGGGTACAGTGGTACTTGCGGGTTCCCCTTGCGCCCGCCCACTTCTCTTCCGCCGCCGCCCCCGCCCGCCCGCGGCCGCTGCTCCAAAATGTGACGGGCCGCGACAAACGCCGGGTTTGGACAAAGGACTCGGGCCGGTTTGCGTGGGCGATCGAGCGTCACTTCCCCATGCCGAGCCGGGGGTGGCGCGTCGTCCGGTAATGCCCTTCGGTGGTCTCGCGACGAGCGGAGGGCGGCACGAGTCAAGGTAGTGGTTCGCCGTCACCTCGCTGGTCGGACCAAGTTGATGGCTTATCCCGTGACGACCGTGCCACCCAAGCTGCGAGCCACTGCCGCTCCGAATTGGGTCATTTTGAACAGAATTCGCTCGTTTTCGCCCTCTTTTCGTGCAATTCGGCGGAATTAGGCTGCCCGTCATCCTGGGCGGCGGTACGGACGGGGGATGAGCCCCCTCTTCCGGATTCTCACGGCCCTCGTATCCGTCGTCGCAGGCTTGGCCCTCTCGATGATCTGGTGGGCGTACGCGACCGGCGACTGGAAAGTCGACCGACCGTACGACCTGGTCTTGTCCGTCCTCCTCACCGCGTTCTCCCTGATCTTCTACTGCCTCTTCGTCGCGATCTTCCTCGCGGAGGCGGCCTGACTCGGTCAGCTCGTCCCACCGCGTCGTGTAGGCCGGGGTCCGCCGCTCGGCCCGGGTCTGCCACCCGCGGGAGAGCCCGGCCGCCGCCGACATGACCGCCCGGTCCCCGTACCGGTCGTTCATCTGGTCGACGACCTGCATCAGGGCCGCGCTCCGGTCCCGGTCGACGTCGTCGAACAGCCCGGCCTGGGCGGTGCCGGCGGCCGTGATGTCGTCCATCATCACCCCGGCGGCGGCGGCCCCGCGTCGGCGGGGCTCGACCCGGCCAGCGTCCGCAGCGCGTCGAGCGCGAACCACGCCCGCGACGCCGCCTCGATCGCCTGCTGGGTGTCCTCGCTCCGCATGAAGCTCAGTTTGATCAGCCGGTCCTTCAGCCTGCCGTACCAGTCGCGGTCCCGGTCCAGTCGAGCGAGCAGGGCGGCCCGCTGGCCGGACGTCAGGTCGGCGAGGGACCGGGGCGGTATCGGGTCGGGCACCTGCTCCCCGGTAAACGACACCGCCGCGCCCGACGTTGGGAGCGGCGACGCGGCCGGCGGGGCCCGCCCTTTCTGGAGTGACGGCCCCGGTCGGCGGCCGGAGCGTACCAGTCCGAACGGGAGCCGTACAAGGGAATCCGGCCGTCACCCCTCCACGTCGATCCCGACCGACTCGGCCATCGCCGCGGCCGCCCGCAGCTCCGCGTCCGGCTCGTCGGCCGGGGCGTGGGCGACGTGCTGCTCGCCCGTCCCGACGACGAACGCGTGGTACTCGACGCGGGCCGGGATCGTGCGGAGCAGGGACGACTGGAGGCGGTGGGTGGAGACGCGGTAACCGAGCCGCCCGACCTGGGCGAGCAGGGAGCGGGCGACGGGGTCGGCGGGGGTGGGGCCGGTCACGGCGGCGGCGGCTCAGGCCTTCCGCCCGCCGGCCGGCCGGGTCGCCGGGCTGGTGGCCGGGGCGACCGCCGGGCGGGTCGCCGGCTTCGTCGCGGCGGCGGCGGCCGCCGGGACCAGGGGCACGTCCAGGTCCGGCTCCAGGAACGGCCGGATCGGCGGCAGCCCGGCCGACCCCGGGACGTTCGGCGTCCCCGTCTGGCTCCGCATGTTCGCGTCGCGCCGCTGGTAACCGGCCAGGTCCGCCTCCAGCTGGGCGACGACGGCCGACCGCCATTTCGCCGTATGGAAGTCGTACGACCAGGTCCCGTCCCGGTGCAGCCAGTGGTAGTGCGACTGCGGCCCGACGGCCCCGTCGACCCGGCCGGCCCGGGCCGCCGCGAGCAGCGCCCCGACGTCGGCGAGCATGCCGCAGTGGTGCGGGCGGGCCGACTTGTGTTCCTCGACGTACTTCGCGACCCACGCCGGGGCGTCGGCCTTCGGCCGCATCGCGTACGGCGGGCACGCCGCCGCGCCGGCCAGGTACGCCGCCGACCTCGCCCCGGGCTCGGCCACGTCCGCCGGCGGCTTCGGGCCCATCGG
>JAQGHJ010000621.1 GCA_028288905.1 Phycisphaerales bacterium
TTATCTGGGGCGGCGAGTTCGGCCGCACCCCGATGAGCGAGAAGGGCGGCGGCCGGGACCACAACCCGACGGGGTTCACGATGTGGATGGCCGGCGGCGGCGTCCAGGGCGGCCGGACGATCGGGGCGACGGACGAGATCGGGCTGCGGGCGGTCGAGGACAAGCTGCACGTCCACGACCTGCACGCGACGATCCTGCACCTGATGGGGCTGGACCACACGAAGCTGACGTACTTCCACAAGGGCCGGCCGGAGCGGGCGACGGTGAACGAGGGGGACGCGTACCGGGATATCGCGCGGGCGTGACGGCGGCGTTGCTCGGGTCACGAACCACACGCGACTACCAAGCCGACCCGGGCGGTTTGGCCCTAGTGTCGCGGCTGCAGGCCCTTCGGACGGCGGCCGACACACCCCGCTCGCATGGGCCGGGCTACCGACGGCGTACCCCTTGAGGCACGGTCGAGATCACGCCGCTTTCAAGACGACCGCGCCTCCCCGCGTCAGTGCGGCTTCGCCCGCGCGGTCGCCATCTGGTCGTTGAACGTCTCGAAGAACTTGTCGTACTCCGCGTGCCCGCGGTCGGTCGCGTAGCGGAGCGGGTGGACCCGCTTCACGTTCACCTCCGTCGCGTCCGGCTCGTCCGTCAGGATCTGCATCACCTCGGCCAAGTATGCGTCCAGCGGCATCGCCAGCGGGTCGGTCGCCTGCTGCGGGCCCGTGAGCGTCGTCGCGACGTACGGCGGGATCAGTTCCACGACCCGCACGCTCGTGCCCTTGAGCTGGTACCGGAGCGACTGCGTGTACGAGTGGACGGCCGCCTTCGTCGCGCAGTACGTCGGCGTCGTCGCCAGCGGGACGAACGCGAGGCCGCTCGACACGGTCATGATCGTCGCCGCCGGCCGCTCCAGCAGGTGCGGCAGCAGGGCGGCCGTCAGCCGGATCGGGCCGAGCAGATTCGTGGCGACCGTCGCCTCGGCGTCGGCGAGCGACTCCTGCTGGGCGAGCAGGTTCTCCGGCTTCATGACGCCGGCCATGTGGACGACCGCGTCGAGCGCCGGGAAGTCGGCCGTCACCCGGGCGGCGAACGACCGGATGCTGTCGACGTCGCCCATGTCGACCGTCAGCGACCGCATGCCGGGGTTGGCGGCCGTCACCTCGTCGAGCCTCTTCTGCCCCCGGCCCGCGATCACCACCTGGTTGCCCAACTTGTGGAACGCCTCGGCCAGCCCCCGGCCGATGCCGGACCCGCCGCCGGTGATCAGGACCGTGTTGTTCGTCATGTTCATGGCGGGATGGTAGGCCCGGCCTCACGCCGTCGGGTGGCCGCCGGTGATGCCGTAGATCTCCCCGCTCACGTAGCTCGACTCCTGCGACGCCAGCAGGACGTACGTCGCGGCCAGCTCGGCCGGCTGGCCCGGCCGCTTGTACGGCGTCTCCCCGCCGAACGTCACCAGCTTCTCCGGCGACTGCCCGCCGCTCGGCTGCAGCGGCGTCCAGATCGGCCCGGGGGCGACGCCGTTCACCCGGATGCCCTTCCCGATCAACTGCTTCGACAGCCCCTTGACGAAGATCGCGATCGCCCCCTTCGTCATCGCATAATCGAGGATGCTCGGCGACGGGTCGTACGCGTTGATCGACGTCGTGCAGATGATCGACGCGCCGGGCTTGAGGTGCGCCAACGCCGCCTTGGTGACCCAGAACATCGCGTACACGTTCGTCTTGAACGTCGCGTCGAACTGCTCGGTGGTGATGTCCGTCAGCGACTCGACGTACACCTGCTTGGCCGCGTTGCTGACGAGGAGGTCGAGCCCGCCGAGCTGGGCAGCCGCGTCGTCCACCAGCTTCTTGCAGAACGCCTCGTCCCGCAGGTCCCCCGGGATCGCGACGGCCTTCCGCCCGGCGGCCCGGATCAGGTCGACCACCTCCTTCGCGTCCAGCTCCTCGACCGGCAGGTAGTTGATGGCGACGTCCGCCCCCTCCCGGGCGAACGCGATCGCGGCCGCCCGGCCGATGCCGCTGTCCCCGCCGGTGATCAGCGCCTTGCGCCCGACCAGCTTGCCCGAGCCCTTGTAGCTCGTCTCGCCGTGGTCGGGCTTGGGGTCCATCAGGCCGGCCAGCCCGGGCGCGTCTTGGTGCTGTTTCTTGAACGGCGGCTTGGGGTATTGCGTCAGCGGGTTCTGCATCGGCAGGGCCGTCGTCGGCGCCCCCGACGCCGGCGCGTCGGCAGCCGCCGCCGTAGCGTTCGAGCCCAGCGCCGCTAGCAGCGGCCCCGCCAGCATGCCCGAGCCGGCGGCGACCAAATCCCGACGCGACACGGTAGGACGATCAGATTCCATGGCTGGGCTCCAGCACCACGACGGACCAACGACGCCTCCCGCCCCTTGGCCAAGCCGGGGCGTGACGAGTTGGACGGTAGACCGCCGGCGGCGGCGAATCGACGGGCTAAAACCCCTAGGCGGATCGGCCGGGCACCGGCCCGCAGGCCCGTTCGCCCCCGACCCGACGACCCCTGCCCGGGTTCGATCGGGTGCCGAACGACGCCCCGGTCGCCGTCGTGCTCGGACGGGCAGGCGGCCCCGGCTCGGGATGTCACGCCGCGGCCGTAAGGCCGGTTGCGGCGCGGCGACCCGGCCGGGCCGGTAGAATCCCCGCCATGCGAATCCCTGCGATGGTGAGGCGGGCGGGGCGCGGCCGGCGGGCG
>JAQGHJ010000410.1 GCA_028288905.1 Phycisphaerales bacterium
CACCTCACGCTGTAACTCCCTTCGGCTCCGCCCCGCACTCCGGGCACAGGCCGGGGCTCGCGCGGAGGTCGTAGCCGCAGGCGGGGCAGAGGCCCGCGCTGTGGCGGGCGGCCGCCCGCCGGGCCCGCCGCAGGTAAGACGCCGGCGGGCCGGCGAAGAGGGCCGCGGCCATCCAGAACGGCAGCCGGAGGAGCGCCGAATACCGGTCCCTGCCGCCCTCGCCCCACTGGACGTCCGGGGTCCCGAAGGCCGGGAAGTGGTAGCCGCCCAGCTCCGCCGACACGTCCCGCCCCGTGATGCGGTGGTGGGTCCATCCCGCCGGGCGGTTCTCGGCCGACTCCCACCGCGCCTTGACGAGCACGACTCCGCCCTGCTCGAGGTCGGCATGATACGTCCCCCCGCGGACGCCGGTGTCATAGTCCAGCAGGTCGGCGACGGACCACGAGCGCACCCACAGCACGCCCGTCGCCGCCCAAGGCAGAATCGACGCGGCCGACGGGAGGGCGAACGGGCGGGGGTGCCCGAAGATGCGTTGAGGGGGTCGGCGAGCGACGCGGCGTGAATGCCCCCGATCGAGCCGTTGGCTGCGGACCACGGGCGTGCCGTCAACGGGCCCGACGCCGGAGGAGGGCCGTGCCGGCGACCAGCAGCAGCGCCGGCGTCGCGGGCTCCGGCACGGGCGAGGCGTCCAGGCGGACGTTGTCGGCCATGACGCCCGAGTTGGTCGTCGACTGGTACCCCATGTCGACGCTCAGGGCCTGCCCGATCACGTTGCCGCTCGCCCCGGTGCTGAACGTGACGGCGTAGTCCTTGAACGACCCGGCCGGCAGCGTGTTCGCGTCGAACGCCAGGTACGCCCCGGTCAACGACGCGCCGCTCGCGCCGGCCGTCATCTCGACGTACACGTTGTCCAACCGCACGCCCGCCGCCGGGAAGTCCGACCGCACGCCCAGCGCCACGGTCAGCGTGTACTTCGTGCTCGCCAGGATCGCCCCGAGCGGCGTCGCGCTCGTCAGCGTCGCGCTCCCGATGCCGCCGGTGTTCATGAACGCCGCCTGCGGGCCGGCCGCCGGCGCCGGCAGGTTGCCCGCCCCGGACGACGCGCCGGCGAACGCGGCCGTCGTCGGGTTGTAGACGCCCGACTGGTTCGACCCGGTCCCGCCCTGGGTCCAGGACGGGACGGTGAGGGTGGCCACCCCGTCGGCGAGCGCCGGCGACTCGAACGACGCGTTCAGCAACGGCACCGGGGCCGCCGCCGCGCCGGTCCCCCACAGGCCCCCGAGCAGGCAGGCCGCGGCGGACAGCGGGACGCGACCCCGGCGGCGGCCGGACGAGGTCGGAGCCGGCGCGGCGGACGGGTGAGCGGTGGACATGATTCGGGAGCCCTTTCCTGAGGTGACGCGGGGGTCGCCGCACTCCGTACGGCGGGCGAGATCGTCCGCGACCGGCGGACGCGCCGCAATCATTTAATATATCAAAAGGGTAAGGGGGCGTTTTTGATGGTGGAGGGGCAGAAGAGGTCGCGTTTGTGCTCACGTAGCCCCTGCTCGTAAAAGCAGAAACGGGGGAGTCCGTAGCCCACGCGGGCGTTCACGTGGCGGCCCAATGTCGAGGTTGGCGACCGGAAGGCCGGCTGACCTCAAGGGTGTGCGCATTACGCACACCCTTTAAGCGTGTCGGTTTAACCGATACCCTTCGGCCTACCGCCTTCTGTCTGCCGCCCATCAGACCCCGTGCAGCCGGTCGTAGTACAATCTCGCCGTGAAACGAGACATGGACCTCGTGCGGGCGATCCTCCTGGCGTGCGAAGCCGAAGCGTCTGGCGAGCCCGTGTTCCCGCTGGTGATCGATGGCTACTCAGCCTCCCAGATTGGCTATCACGCGACAATTCTGGGCGAGGCCGGGCTCGCGATCGGCAGCGACGTCACCACGAGGAGCGACGACGGTATCCGCTTCCTCATCTCCCGCCTCACCTGGGCCGGCCACGAGTTCCTCGATGCGGCCCGCGACGACACAGCGTGGGCGAAGGCGAAGGGGATCGCGGCCAAGGCGGGCGGGGGCGGGATCGAGGTACTGAAGTCGGTCCTGGGCGAGCTGGCCAAGGACACTGCCCGCCGCCTGATGGGGTTGCCGCCCGCGTGACGTCGCCGCCCCGGGGCGTCAGGTCCCGTGGTAGGAGGAACCGGTCACGGTGCCCGGCCCGCGGCGGAGCACGACGTACCACCACCACCCGGTCCGCCGGTGCCGGTAGGTGACGACGACGGAGCCGTCGCCGGCCTCCCGCCCGACCGCCGCCGGCTCGCGGTCGCCCCCGCGCGTCAGGGCCAGTTGGGCGGCGTCCCGCCCGTCGAGCGCCAGCACCCGGCCCGCCAGGTCGATCGCCTGGTCGTCGGTCAGCGGGTCGGACCCCGGGAACGGGAGCGCGTGCGGCGCCTTGTGGTCCCCGAAGTTGAGCGGGTCCACCAGGACGGCGCAGAGCCCGACCGACAAGACGAGCATGCCGCCCGCAGCCAGGAGGACGGCCGTCAGCTTCCGCGGCATGGCCATCGCTCCCCCGGTCCCGCCGTCGGCCG